>JANLQZ010000466.1:0-1532 GCA_031368125.1 Betaproteobacteria bacterium | reverse complement strand
AAGTTGCAATCCTTCAACCAGTTCAAGTCCGAAATGGGCACCCATCCCGGCCCGCAATACCTTGGGAGACCACAACGCCGCGGTACCTTTGAGCGACAGCACCTGGCGAACACCAAATGCTGCCGCGCTGCGCAGAATGGACCCGACATTTCCGGCATCCTGTATCCGGTCGAGGATGACCGAAGCTAGCCCGGCCTGCGGACGCCGCACGGACGGCAGGTCGATCAGGAAGCCGACCCGGGCCGCTGACTCCAGGCCGCTGATTTCATCGAACAACGGGTCGGACAAGACGACCGTCCTCGCAGCAGCATGGACCCATGCCGCAGGCGCCGACGGCCAGAAAGACTCGCCGAACACCACCATCGCCGGAACCACTTGGCGTTGCAGCGCCGCGCGGCAAAGGTGGTCACCCTCGATCCAGAACTGTCCCAGTTTGCGGTACGCGCCACTGTGCGCGGACAACTGGCGCAGCAACTTCGCGACGCTGTTGTCGCGCGACCGCACCACCACTTCGCCGGCTGATTGGCCGGTCATCCCAGCACCTCGGCCACTGGTGCGAAACTCCTTCGGTGCTCGGGACAGGCCCCGTGGGTCTGCAATGCGGCCAAATGCTGCGGCGTACCGTAACCCTTGTGCGCGGCGAATCCATAGGCGGGATAGGCAAGGTCCAACTGCGCGCACCAGCGGTCGCGGTGCACCTTGGCCAGAATCGAAGCGGCAGAAATTGCGGGAACCAGTGCATCGCCGCGCACGATGGCCTGGCCCAGGACATCGAG
Organism: Betaproteobacteria bacterium; assembly: GCA_031368125.1. Lineage (GTDB taxonomy): Bacteria > Pseudomonadota > Gammaproteobacteria > Burkholderiales > Burkholderiaceae_C > CAISIP01. Next base: position 756 of record JANLQZ010000466.1, on the reverse strand, counting down.
CACCGGCAGGCAATTGCCATCGACCAGCACTCTGGCCGGCTTGAGCCGCAGACCCCGTACCGCCCGCTGCATGGCCAGCATGGTGGCCTGCAGGATATTGAGGCGATCGATCTCTTCCACGGTCGCCAGGGCGATCGAACAACACAGCGCCCGGGCGCGAATCTGGTCGAACAGCCGCTCGCGGCGGGTTGCACTGAGCTTTTTCGAATCGGCCAGGCCGGCAATCGGATCGGCGCCGTCCAATATCACGGCCGCTGCCACGACCGGACCGGCCAGGGGTCCCCGGCCGGCTTCGTCGACGCCGGCCACCAGGCCGGTCTTGTGCCAGTCAAACGCCACCTGCTCAGGATTGAAGTACTTGTTCGATCGCATCGGTGGCCAGTTGGGGGGTATTGCGTTGCAGTTCCAGGTGCAGGGCCGCAAACCGGCGCTGCAAGGCGGCAATTCTCTGCGGCGCGTCTAGCCAATCGCCGATGGCGCGGGCCAGTGCCGCCGGCGTTGCCTGGTCCTGCAACAACTCGGGCACGACGAAGTCCCGGCACAGTATGTTGGGCAATCCTACCCACGGTTGCAGGCGCTTGCAGCGCATGATCTGCCAGGACAACCAATGCATGTTGTACGCGATCACCATCGGACGCTTGAACAACGCGGCCTCCAGCGTGGCGGTGCCGCTTGCGATCAGGGTCACATCGCAGGCAGCCAACACGAGGTGCGACTGGCCGCAAAGAATCTGCACATCCGGGCCAACTCCGGCTT
>JANLQZ010000439.1:0-4014 GCA_031368125.1 Betaproteobacteria bacterium | reverse complement strand
CGACTATCTGCCCGAACTTGGCACCACGCTGTCGGTCAATGGCGCCGGCAAGGGCACGGCGATTGCGGGTGTGGACTTCTACGCCGCCGTGCTCGGCATTTTCGTGGGCGAGCACCCGGTGGACGCCAAACTCAAGCGCGGCCTGCTGGGGCAATGAGCGCCGCGCCGGGCCGCCCCCAAGCAAGCACCGCAGCTCGCAGAGCGAAGCAACACCAGTGAGCGCCGCGCCGGGCCGCCCCCAAGCAAGCTCGCACCGCCGCTGGCAGAGCGAAGCAACCCCAATGAGCCAGCGCGCCGCTGGCGCTCACAGCGTGAACGTGAAACCGTCGATCAGTGCACCCGGCACGCGCGAGCCGCCGAGCGCGCGTTGCTGGTAGGTGTCCACCGCGGCGTCGATCTCGGCATGGCTGGTCAGGGCCAGCAGCTTGGCGCCCAGTGCGTCGTACAGGCTTTCGTCCCAGCGCAGGTCCTGGATCGGTCCGGCGATCGCGCCGTCCTGTACCCAGAAGCAGGCGTAACGCGTCATGCCGGTGACGCGGGCCGACACCGGGTCGCTCCAGTTCAGGTAGTGCAGGTTCGACAGGTACAACCCGGTGCCGAGTTCCCTGAGCACATCCTCCTGTCGTAATACACCGGTGTGCACGTCGAGCGCGCGCGGCCCTTCGCCCTCCGACGCGCCGTTGGCCACCAGGCCGTATTCCTTGGCCGTGCGCGCGCTCACCAGCAGGTTGGCGAGCTCGCCGCCCTGTACCAGGGCCAGGCTTTGCGCCGACACCTCGCCCAGGTTGTTGAAGCGCGGCGCGAGCCCGAGCCCGAAGTTTTCGCTGATGTGCAGCAACGGCGACAGGCGCACCTCCCGCTCGGCCAGTTTCTTGAACGGGCTGCGGCCCTGTTTCCAGGCCGCGGCCGACAGCGCGTTCCAGCCCAGCATGCCGACCAGATCGGAGAAGGCGCGTGGTGCCAGATAGGTGCGGTAACTTCCCGGCGGCACCGGCTGCACCGGCCGCTCCAGCAGCGCCAGCAGCGCGCGGGTGTGCTCCAGGTTGGCGGCCCAGGCGGCGGCGTCCCAGCGCGTGCCCGCATAACTGCCCTTGGCGGCCTTGGGGCCGCGGTAAAGCGAGTAGTCGAGGAAGAAGCTCTCGGTCGCGAACCAGTGGCGCTGTCCGGCGGAGTTGCGGTTGGCGCGTACCACCGTGCCGCCCGCGTACAGGCCCGCCAGGTCGCAGCCGGCGGCCGGCCCGACCACCGCCTGCACCACCTCGCCTGCCTGCAGCAGGTGGCCGCGAAATGCTTCGTCGCTGTTGCCGTGGTTCGCCTCCGGCACCTGGTGCGGGTCGCTCGGCAGCACCGCGGCCTCGTGCCGGCAGGCGTCGAGCAGGCCGGTCAGGGCGGAGCGGTCGGCATCGACCACGCCACTGAGGGTGCGGCTTTTCTCGACCGTGCGGCCCTGGCTTTGCAGCCGCAGCGACAGGACCATCTGTTGCACGTCGGTGTTCTGCCGCACCCGGTTGGCGTTGAAGCGCATGAACAGCGTCTGTTCCGCCTCGAGGTTGATCGTGGCCTGCTCGCCCGCGCCCAGACGCGCCAGCAGGTCGTCGCACACGCCGTCGAACAAGGTGCGCAGGTGGCCAGTGAAGTCCCCCGTATCCATGGGCGCACCGGCATGCGGCGCGGCGCGGTATTGCGCCTCGGGGCGGCCGGGCGCGTTCACGACTGGCCCCCGAACACCTCGACGCCGCGAAACAGGCACGGCGGCGAGCTGTGGCCGACGCGGATCACCTGGTTCGGTTCGCCCTTGCCGCAATACGGCGTGCCGTACATCGCCTCCTCGCGGCCCACACCGGCGAGGCGGTTCCAGAAGTCGACCGTGACGCCGCGGTAGTTCGGGTTGCGCACCACCTCGGCGAGTTTTCCGTTGCGGATCATCTGGCCACGTTCGCAGCCGAACTGGAATTTGTTGCGGTAGTCGTCGATCGACCAGGAGCGGTTGGTGTCCATCAGCACGCCGTATTCCACCTGGCCGATCAACTCGTCGAGCGAAGCCTCGCCCGGTTCGAGGTTGATGTTGGCCATGCGGTCGATCGGCGCGCGGTTCCAGGACGCGGCGCGAAAGTTGGCCACGCCAGGCAGGCCCGAACGCAGCTGGGACTCCAGCGCGCCCAGGCCGCGCTGCAACACTCCGCGTTCGATCAGCCGTTCGCGCGTGGCGCGGTGGCCACCGTCGTCGAAGCCGTAGCTGGCGAGTTCATTGGCGCGGGTCGGATCGAAGCAGACGTTCATCAGTTCCGAGCCGTACTGCAGGTGGCCGAAATCCTGCGCCGTGACGAAACTCCAGCCGGCGTAGTTGCGCTCGTCGCCCAGGATGCGGTCGAGTTCGAGCGGATGGCCGATCGACTCATGGATCTGCAGCGCCATCTGGTCGGGCATCAGCATCAGGTCCATTCGGCCGGCCGGGCAGTTGGCGGCGTCCAGCAACTCCAGCGCCTCGCGCGCGATGCGCCCGGCCTGCTGCACCAGCGCCTCGCGGTCGAACACCTCGCCGCCGAACTGGCCGGTGCGCGACCAACTGCGGGTTTGCGACTGCAGACCTTCGGCGGCGGTGGCGGCCAGCGTCAGGTCCACCAGATCGAAGCTCTGGTGCGTCTCGGATCCGTTGGACGAATAGAAGTCGTTCCGGGTCTGGACCAGCAGTGCGGTCGCGCTGCGGTTCACCAGGCGCGCGGACAACTGCATGGCTTGTGATGCCGCCATCAGGCAGTCGGTGATTTCGGCCAGGCTGGTGTGCGCGAGCTGGCGCTCGGGCGCGCTGTGGTAGCTGCCGGTGGCCTGTGGCCGCTGATCCGGGTCGAAGTGGTGCGCCTTGTGGCGGCTGGTGGCGCGCGTGGTGGCAATGGCGCGATCGAAGGCACGCTGCAAACCGGCGTCGCCGAGGTCGGCCGTGGCGCAATAACCGAAATGCCCGTCCACCAGCACCTCGCACATCGCGCCAAGGTCCAGCGCGCTGTGGTTGCGCTCGGGCTGGCCGTTGCGTACCGCGCGTACGGTCGTGGTCTCGCTGCAACAACGCAGGCCGGCCCATTGGGCGGAGTGCTGCGCGTATTGCAGGGCGTCTTGGTAGGGCAGTGTGGTCTGGGGCATGGGCGGGCGCTGTTGTCGGGTGGGGCGCCGGGACCGGGCAAGAGCCGATCGCTGCGAGATAGGGATTTTGCCCGCTTGGCGCGCCGCCTGCCGGCCGATGCGCCTGTTCAACGACCCAGGCGCCGCAGTATCGCGGCGCGTGTGGTGGCTACTTCGGCCGCGAACGGGCCTTTCTGCATGGCAGCGCGGTCGATCATGACCAGCGCCTCGTCGTTGCGCCCGAGGTCGGACAACACCTGCGCCAGGTTGTTGAGCACTTCCTCCGAATCGGGGCTGGTTTGCGCGGCCTGGCGCAACACCGCCTCGGCCCGGTCGAACTCACGCGCCGCGTAATAGCGGTTGCCCAGGGCAATACTGGCGAGCCTGTTGCCCGGCCAGCGGGCCAGGTACGCCTCCCACGCGCTGCGCGCCCCGGCCGGGCTGGCACCGCGTTCGAACACCAGCAACGCCGGCAGATAGCTGCTTTCGGTGGCGGTTGCCGGCAGCGTGCCCGGTGGCATGACCACCATGGCCCAGTAGCCGCTGCGCCGCCAGGTCGCCTCGAAGATGGTGAACGGCAACGCCTGGCGCCGCGTCTCGCCCGAGCGCAGGTACAACTCGCCCGACGTGTAGTCGAAGCCGACGACCACCGCGTAATGCCAGTTGGAAAATGGCCACAGCCCGAGGTCCTGCAACACCAGCACCGGGTGGCCGGCGGCCAGTTCGCGCAGCAGGGCGTCGTAACTTGCCGGCGTTTGCCAGCCCACGAGCCCATGGCGCCTTGGCGCAGCCAGCATCTCGAGCTGCAGGCTGCCGCGCCGCGCAGGAAGATAGACCTGGTCCACCAGGTCGTCGGGTGCGACCGCGGCACCGGCGGCGTTCATGGCGGTCGCCAAG
>JANLQZ010000503.1:0-3187 GCA_031368125.1 Betaproteobacteria bacterium | reverse complement strand
GTGCAGGCCGCCGGAGAAGCTGTAGGCGCCGCCCTTGCCCTTGTCGAACTTTCCGCCGGCATGCAGCCGGGTGAAGACCAGTTCGATCACCGAGGCGTTCTCCTCCGGGTGCATGCCGAACGGGATGCCGCGGCCGTCGTCATCGACCGACGCCGAGCCGTCGGAATGCAAAGTGACACGGATCTTCTTGCCGTACCCGGCCAGGGCCTCGTCGGCCGAGTTGTCGAGCACTTCCTGCAGCACATGCAGCGGGTTGTCGGTACGGGTGTACATGCCCGGGCGCTGCTTGACCGGCTCCAGGCCCTTGAGCACGCGGATCGAGCCTTCTGAATACTGGCCGGTATGCCGGTCTGCCTGGGTGCTTGCCATAAGCGTCTATTGTAGACCGTCGACACTGAAATAACTGGATATAAAAACAGCTCAACAACCCCGGCGACACCGGGAAGCCTCGAAACTGGCTACATTTTGCCCATGAATTCCGCGAACAAGACGCTCTCGATCACCCAGGTGCTGGTATGCGGCGCTGCCATCGTTACGTTGTCGATGGGTATTCGCCATGGCTTCGGGCTGTGGCTGCTGCCGGTGACCCAGGCGCGCGGATGGACCCGCGAGACGTTCTCGTTCGCGATCGCGATACAGAACATTTCCTGGGGCGTGGCAGGTGTTTTCGCGGGTATGGTCGCCGACCGATTCGGCGCGCTGCGCGTGATAGTGGCCGGTGCGGTCGTGTACGGCCTGGGCCTGGTCGGCATGGCATACGCGCCCACGCCATGGCTTTTCGCCGCGAGCAGCGGCGTCTTGATCGGCATCGCACAAGCCGGCACGACCTACGCCGTGATTTATGGAGTCATTGGACGCAACGTGCCGGCCGAGCGCCGGTCATGGGCGATGGGCATCGCGGCCGCGGCAGGGTCGTTCGGCCAGTTCCTCATGGTGCCCGCCGAAGGCTTCCTGATCAGCGCGCTGGGCTGGCAGCAGGCGCTGGTGGTGCTGGGGCTTGCGGCGCTGCTGATGGCACCGCTGGCGATCGGGCTGCGGGAGCCCGGTTATGCGGCCGGCGCAGCGCCCCGGCGCGAGCAGACCATCCTGCAGGCCTTGGGCGAGGCGTTCAAGTACCCCAGTTTCCAGCTGCTGATGGCGGGTTACTTCGTGTGCGGCTTCCAGGTCGTATTCATCGGCGTGCATATGCCCAGTTATCTCAAGGACAAGGGCCTGTCGCCGCAGGTCGCGAGTTACGCATTGGCCCTGATCGGCCTGTTCAACGTGTTCGGGACTTACGGCGCGGGCGTGCTCGGGCAGCACATGAAGAAGGCAAACATCCTGGCGTTCATCTACCTCGCACGGGCGGTCGTGATCGCCGTCTTCCTGCTCGCACCATTGAGCGCCGCGAGCGTCTACGTATTTGCCAGCGTGATGGGCCTGTTGTGGTTGTCCACCGTGCCAGCCACCAACGCGGCGGTGGCCCAGATTTTCGGCGTGGCGCACCTGTCGATGCTGAGCGGTTTCGTTTTTCTGAGCCACCAGGCAGGCTCCTTCATGGGCGTCTGGCTCGGCGGCGTGTTGTATGACCGAACCGGAAGTTATGACGTCGTCTGGTACATCGCGATCGGCCTGGGCGTGTTCGCGGCCCTGATCAACCTCCCGGTCAAGGAAAATGCCATCCATCGTGCCAGCCGACCGGTCGCGGCGGGAGGTGTTGGCACATGACTGCTGCGCGTCATGGCATGTGGCGCCGGGTTGCCTTCAGCTGCGCCGCACTCGCGCTGCTGTTGGCGGTGTTCATGCTGTACACGCGTCCCGAATTCATGCTCACGCTGGCACAACAAGTCTGGGCCTGCTTTTGAGCGACACGGTGCGTCGGTTGTCGGCGTGGCCCGCCAGGGTTGCTGGAGCCTGGGCATGGTAGCGGGAGTGCATGACGACCCGCAGCCGTCGGCGTGGATTCGGCGTTGGTCCCATCTGGTTACCGCGGGCGGCAGTGTTCTGGACGTGGCCTGCGGACGCGGTCGGCACCTGCGCTGGTTCGCGCGACTCGGCCACCCAGTGGTTGGTGTGGACCGCGCCGCTGAGGCAGTCGACTCGCTGTCCGATCTGGTCGTCGGCGGCAACGCTCAGGTGTTACTGGCGGACATCGAAGGCGCTCCGTGGCCGCTGGTGCACGAACGGGTTCCACGCCAGTTCGACGCGGTCGTCGTGACCAACTATCTTTGGCGCCCGCTGCTGCCGACCATCCTGCACAGCCTTGCGCCAGGTGGCGTGTTGCTGTACGAGACTTTTGCGCAGGGCAATGCCACCGTAGGCAAGCCGTCGCGACCGGATTTCCTGCTGGCGCCGGGCGAACTGCTGGATGTGTGCGCGGGCCTGCGGGTGGTCGCCTATGAGGACGGGTTCTGCGACGTGCCGGCGCGTTTCGTGCAACGGGTTGCGGCGGTAAGCCCTGCCACCGGCGGCACCGAGGGATCGCTGCCGCCGCGCTACCCGCTGTAGTGACTGGGTAGAATGCGAGCTTCCCGTTTTTTACTGCGGTTATGACTCCTATTACTGGCAGCATCGTGGCGCTCGTCACGCCGATGCACGAGGACGGCAGCGTCGATTACCCGGCGCTGCGCAAGCTGATCGACTGGCACATCGCACAAGGGACGGACTGCATCGGCGTGGTCGGCACCACCGGTGAATCACCCACTGTCAACGTCCAGGAACACTGCGAAATCATCCGCGTCTCGGTCGAGCAGGCCAAAGGCCGCTTACCGATCATGGCCGGTTGTGGTGCCAACTCAACGTCGGAAGCGATCGAGTTGACCCGCTTTGCCAAGGAGGTGGGGGCCGACTGCCATCTGCAGGTCGTTCCGTATTACAACAAGCCCACCCAGCAAGGCCAGTACCAGCACTTCAAGGCGATTGCCGAAGCCGTGGAGCTGCCGATGGTGTTGTACAACGTACCTGGGCGCAGTGTGGCGGACATGGGCCATGACACCGTGCTGCGCCTGGCCCGGGTTCCCGGCATCGTGGGCATCAAGGAAGCCACCGGAAACATCGAGCGTGCACAGTGGCTGATTCGCGACGTGCCGCCCGGTTTTGCGGTGTACTCGGGCGACGACCCGACCGCGGTTGCCCTGATGTTGTGTGGTGGCAAGGGCAATGTGAGCGTCACGGCGAACATCGCGCCACGGCTGATGCGCGAGTTGTG
>JANLQZ010000414.1:0-6812 GCA_031368125.1 Betaproteobacteria bacterium | reverse complement strand
TCGCGGATGAAATGTCGCGTGCCCTGCAACCGTTCAACACCTTCTGGCACGAAGACGCGATCCGCATGGACTCGCTCGACCTGCTGAAGCAATACGCCAGGGACTGCGACGCGCTGATCCGCGCCAGCGAAATACTGAGCTGCAAGCGGGGTTTCAAGGACCACTGCAGACCGGGGTGGCGGGCGTGGTGATGCTCGACCTGAGCTGGTGTGGTGGCCTGAGCGAGGCGCGCAAGATCGCGGCCATGGCCGACGCATGGCAGTTGCCGGTGGCCCCGCACGACTGCACGGGCGCGGTGGTCTGGGCGGCTTGCAGCCATCTTTCACTGCACGCGCCCAACGCCCTGGTCCAGGAGAGCGTGCGGGCCTTCTACACCGGCTGGTACAAGGAACTGGTGACCGACCCGCCGGTTGTGGCCAACGGCATGCTGAGCCTGAACGACAAGCCGTGGCCGGGCTTGGAACTGCTGCCCGACCTGCACCGGCGCGCCGACGCCACGGTGCGGCTGTCGGTAGCGGAGTGAAACACCCGCCGTGGGTGTGGTCTGCGCGTCGAGCCAGATGCATGCCATGCGCCGGGTCCCGTTCTACATCCGGCGCACGGCCGCGCGGAGCACTTTGTCGGATCGGTGTTTGCGGTCGCCCTGGCCGCGCCACGCCGATGCGACCCCCACTGGCGTCGCGTGCGAACCGCGCCGGCAAGCCGCCGGCTGACCGGTAGCGGCATGGCGCATGTGCTTTCGCCCCTGCGAATGCGGCCGCCCGGCGCGCGCAGGAGCCTGATCGTGGTGATGGGTGTCAGCGGCTGTGGCAAGAGCACGGTCGGCGCGCAACTGGCGGCCGCGCTGGGCGTGGAATATCTCGAAGGGGATCGGCTGCACTCGCAGCGCAACATCGCGCGCATGGCCTCGGGCGTGACGCTCACGGATGAAGACCGTCGAGACTGGCTGGAACTGCTGTCCGGCCAGCCGGCCCAAGCCGATCGGGCGGGACGGGGTTTGGTGGTCTCCTGTTCGGCGCTCAAACGCGCCTACCGCGACCTGCTGCGTCGCGGAGCCCCCGGGCTGGTTCTTGTGCACCTGCATGGCGACCCGGCGCTGCTGGCGGCACGCACAAGCGGGCGCCGCGGTCACTACATGCCAGCGTCGTTGTTGCCGAGCCAGCTCGCCATTCTCGAGCTGCCCGGTCCGGACGAACTGGCGCTGACGGTCGATGTCGCCTTGTCGCCCGAGGCCGTAGTGCGCACGGTGGTCGCGGCGCTGGAGAGCGCAGCGCGCTGAGTGCGTTTGTATCGCCGCCCTTTTTATTGATTGGAGTCTGACATGGCAATTTTCACCAAGATGGTCCTCTACACCGATAGCGATGGCCGCGCGAAGTTTCGCGAGGAGCAGTTGGCGCTGGGCGAGGGTACCCCGCAATCCAGCTTGTCGCCGCTGCAGCCTTGCGGGGGCTACCAGCTGCGGCACAGCCCGGTCGGCTTCCGCAGCCAGTTCCATTGCACCGGCAGCTCGCAGTGGGTGTTCATTCTGGGTGGCCGGATGGAGATCGGGTTGCAGGGCGGCGTCTCGCGTGTCTTTGGTCCGGGGCAACACTTCTATTCGGCCGACCTGTTGCCCGAAGGGGCCACGTTCGATCCCGCCGTCCACGGCCATTGGAGCCGCCAGGTCGGTCCGGACCCCCTGGTGACCCTGTTCGTGCGCGGCTGAACGGCGGGCCCGCACGCCTCAACCAGGCTGCATCCCGCCCGACAGGAGGATCCGGCAGCCGGGGCGGTCTTCCTGCACCGCCGCAACCAGCGCGGTGGCCACGTCGCGCGCCCGAATGGCCTGGTAGTTGGCCGGAATGAAGCGCTTGAAGGCCCCCATGAGCGCGAGCCCGATGCGTTCGCCCGGCCGCGCGGGCTGCGCCAGCGCGGCGCGGTCACCGGCCAGCATCGACGGGCGCGCAATCACGAGCGTCTTGAAACCGAGGCCTTGCAGCGCCTGTTCCATCTCGCCCTTGACGCGGTTGTAAAAGATCTTTGCATTTGTATCCGCGCCCATCGCGCTGACGACACCCAGCCGGGTCGCGCCGGCCTTGCGCGCCGCATTCGCGACGGCCAGCACGGCGTCGAGATCGACAGCGCGAAACGCCTGCTCGCTGCCGGCGACCTTGATCGTTGTTCCGAGCGCAATCAAGACGTCGTCGACCGGCGGCAAGACCGGCAGGCGCGCGAAATCGACCTGGTGGCTGTTCAGTTTCGGGTGTTGTTCGGCCGGCGGCCGGCGGCCCAGCACGTGCACCGCTGCATATCGCCTATCGGTTAAAAGAGCCGCGAGAACCGCCCGGCCCACGAGACCCGTTGCCCCCGCCACCAAAGCCACCCGTCCCGCCGCCGGAGCGACCGCCGCCACCACCATAAGAGCCTCCTCCGCTGCGGTTTCCACCGCCAAAACCGCCACCACCGCGGCGCGCGCCGCTGCGCTCGGCCATCATGTCCACACTCGTGCGCATCGGGTCGGGTTCGCGTGGCGCTGTGGTGCGTGGTGCCACGTTGCCACCGCCGCGCATCGGGTCAGGCTGCGCCGGCCCCGCGTTGCGTGGCTGCACACCATCGCGCCCCTGGCCGTTGCGGCCGCCCTGGCTGCTGTTGCCCGGTGCGAAATTGCCACCGCCCTGGGCGCCACGGCCACCCTGGCTGCCGCCGCGCCCGCTGGAGCGCGCGGCCCCGCCTGCACGCGAGCCGCCCCCGCCCCCGCCCCCGGCGCCGCGACCGCCACCGCCGCTGTTGCTGCCGCGGTTGTCACGCACCCGTTCCATCATCTCGGTGCGGGCCGCCCGGCCAGCGGCCATCATCACCTCGCGGCTCGGCGGTTTGCCGGCCCCGCCCCAGATGGTCTGGCGGCCCATGGCGATGGGCTCGGCGCGCTCGTCCGGCTCGGCTCCAAAACCTTCCACCAACTGGACTTCGATGTTCTGTTTGGTGTAGCGCTCGATGTCCTGCATGAAACCTTCTTCGTCCAGACACACCAGGCTGACGGCTGCGCCATCCGCCCCGGCGCGGCCAGTGCGCCCGATGCGGTGCACATAGTCCTCGCTCACATTCGGTATGTCGAAGTTGACCACGTGTGGCAGGTCGTCGATGTCGATGCCGCGAGCGGCGATGTCGGTGGCGACCAGCGCCCGGATATCACCGCTCTTGAATCCGGCGAGCGCCTGGGTACGCGCGGCCTGGCTTTTGTTGCCATGCAGCGCCATCGCGTGGATGCCGTTCTTGGTCAGGAACTCGGCCACGTTGTTGGCGCCAAACTTGGTCCGCGTGAAAACCAGCACCTGGCTCCAGTTGTGCTGCTGGATGATGTGGGCCAGCAAGGCCTTCTTCTTGCCGCGACCCACCGGGTGGATGGTCTGGGTGATGCGTTGCACCGTGGTGTTGCGCGGTGTCACCTGCACACTCTGCGGGTTCTTCAGCAGGGTTGCCGCGAGGTCGCGGATCTCGTCGCTGAAGGTGGCCGAAAAAAGCAGGCTCTGCTTGTCCTTGGGAACCACCGCCAGGACTTTCTTCACGTCGTGGATAAAGCCCATGTCGAGCATGCGGTCGGCTTCATCGAGCACCAACATCTGGACCTGGCCGAGGTCCAGCACCCCCTGCCCGAGCAGGTCGAGCAGCCGCCCCGGTGTGGCCACGAGGATGTCGACGCCCTTTTTCACACGGCTGATCTGCGGGTTCATGCCGACTCCGCCAAAAATGACGGTCGAGGACAGTTGCAGGAACTTGCCGTAGGTCTGGACCGACTCCTCGACCTGCGCCGCCAGTTCGCGCGTGGGCGTCAGGACCAGGGCGCGGATGCCGGTACCGCCGAATTTGTTCTGCGCGCTGCGGCTCATGCTCAGTTTGTGCAGCATCGGCAACACGAAGGCAGCGGTCTTTCCGGTGCCGGTTTGTGCGCCACCGAGCAGATCGTGCCCGTCGAGTACGACCGGAATGGCTTGCGCCTGGATCGCGGTAGGGGTTTCGTAACCTTGCTCGCGCACGGCCTTGACAATGGCCGGGGCCAGTTTCAGATCTTCAAAGTTCATAGTGAGGCGCCCGTCCTGGGCGCTTGGCATGTCGGCCCGTCCCGGTGTTGTTACACCGGGCCAGTCAAAAGCAGACAGAATAAAAAAACGGGACGTGCGCGCGTGGCTTGGGTCCCCAGCATTTGCTGTTATTGTGGGCAGCTGGAGGCCCGCAATTGTTCGCATTGTCGCATGGAGCCGGTGGTTCACCGGATTTCGGTTGCCAAGTCTGCAATGGCTGCGGCCGCGCAGCGTGCCCTCGGGTGGCCCCGGGGCATGAGTTGAGGGAAAATGCAGGGTGGTCGCAGTGCCGCCGGATAACGCAAAGGGCCCACTGGGCGAGCCGGTCAGCGACATGAAGGCAACGAGCGATTGATGAAGAAATACCGTCTGCGTCGAATCGGGGTGGCGAGCAACGAGATTGCGCCGGCGCCGTCCTTGTCCGATTGCATCGAGCTGATGCTGGGACAGGTGGATGCCTTGGGCGGCGACGTGATCGATGCGCTCAAGGTGGCGCTTGGCCCCCCGGGCGGGGAGCCATCCGCGGACAGCGCGGATCCCGACATCAAGCAGGCGGTCACGGTGCTGGTGGCCGAATCGCCGGCCGTCCATGCAACGTTCGACGCCGAATTGCGCCGCCTGGTCTACCAGAGTGGGTCCTACGACTTCGCGCTGTCGCCACTGGGTCGGGTCGAGGATATCCATGTGTTCGACATCCGCGAACTGGAAACCCATATTGAAATGGCGCTGGCCCGACAGGAGGTCATGCGCGCCGTGGAAGACGTGTTGCCACAGTTCGATGGGCTCATCAGTGCATTGATGGGATGGACGTCGGTGCAATCCGGCCTCAATCCCCTGAAACCCGACGCATTTGTGCGTGCGTTGAACGAGACGCTGAACGCGTGGGTGCCTGACGGGCAGGTACGCATGACCTTGTTGCGTCCCGCCTCGATCGCGATGGGAACCGGCTTGCAGCAGCTCTACCGCGAGGCCTGCGACTGGCTGCGCTCACGTGGTGTCGAGCCGGTGGAACCACCATCGAGCAAACCGCTCGACGGCGCTTCAGCCCGCTCCAAGCTGGTCATGAGCGAGGTCGACCGCACCATGCAGACGTTCGAGAAGCTGCGCCGCCTGCTGGCCGGCGAATCATTGTTTGGTGGTGGTGGCGGAGCGTTGAGGGACTTCACCCATACCGTTCCGGCCTCGATGGTGGCGTTGCAGGACCTCCGGCTGGTCGAGCCGATGATGCGCCGGCTGATCGAACGCTCGGCCAACCCGCCCGGGCAGGCGCCACCGCCGACCACCGGAACCGGCGGGTTGCCCGGCGTTCCGGTCGTCCGCTCCCAGGCTGAGAACCAGCAAATCGGGCGCCAGCTCGGTGACGAGGTGGTGCGCATGATGCTCGACCAGCTGGTGCTCGACGAGCGTCTTGCGGTCCCGGTGCGTATGCAGTTGCGCTCGCTCGAGCCTGTGCTGATGCGCATGGCGACGTCCGATCCGCGGTTTTTCATCGATCGCGCCCATCCGGCGCGGCAGTTGCTGGACTGGGTGGCCCAACGCAGCCTGGCCTATGCACGCGAGGACGAAGAGGGCATCCACGGCTTCGTCGCTTGTGTCGCCTACGCGGTCAATGCGTTGTCCCAGGGGCCCGGTGATGCAGCCGCCTGCGCCAGCGTGCTGGAGGCCCTGGAGCAGGACTGGAGCGCGTTCGAGGATATGCGGCGGCGCCAGCGCGACGAGGCGTTCCACGCACGCCAGCACACGGAACAACGCATGTTGCTGGCGCAGCGCTTTTCGGGCGCGATGATGGAGCGCTTCAGGAACAGTGCGGTGCCGGAGCTGGTGGCCGGTTTTCTGCGCGGCCCATGGTCGCAGGTACTGGCCGAAAGCCAGTTGCGCCATGCGTCCGAGCCAACAGACGCGCGCGAAAACCCCGACCCGCGTGGTTACCTGGCGCTGGTCGACGATCTGGTCTGGAGTGTGCAACTGCCGCTGATCCGCCTCGATTACCCGCGCCTGGTGCGGTCGATCCCCCGCCTGTTGAGTCGCCTCAACGAAGGCCTGGTGCTGATTCGCTACCCGCAGGAACCGATCTCCATTTTTCTCGATCAATTGAGTGCCCTGCACGAGCAGGTCATGGAAGAGCACCGCGCGGCGGTGGCGGCCGCGCGCGCGGTGCAGGCCGCGTCCGACGTGCCGGATGTCGGGGTGCTGGCCGCTGCATTGCCCGACAGCAGTGTTGGCGATGTGTCAGGCCCGGCAGCGCCGGAGCCAGCCGCGCCGCCCGTCGACGACGCCCCGATTGCCGCGGGCGTGGCATCGATCGCCAATCTGGTGGTTGGCGCGTCGGTGGAATTGCTGCTGGCCGGCGCATGGGTGCCGGCGCAACTGACCTGGATCGGGCACAACAGCAATTTGTTCATGTTCGTTTCCGGCGCCGGGCTGGCGCATGCGATGACGCGGCGCACCATGGACCGCCTGGAGACCCAGGGCCGGATCCGGGTGGTTGCCGCTGCCCCGGTGACCGACCTGGACCTCGACCTGAACCTGGACCAGCGTGGCGGGGATGGCGGCGCTGCCGACCCGGCGCCAGTGCCGCCGGACGCGCCAGCCTGATCCGCGTCTTCCCGGCCCGGGACACCGGCGCGGACCTGCGGAACGCGCCGCCCGACAGCCGATAATGCGGGATTCGTTCCGCAACAACCATTCAATGGCAAAGGTAATGCAGTAAACCATGGCGCAATACGTATTTACGATGAACCGCGTTGGCAAGAT
>JANLQZ010000352.1:0-2437 GCA_031368125.1 Betaproteobacteria bacterium | reverse complement strand
GGCGGTGCCGGGTTCGGTCGGCACCTATTACTGGAGCGGCATGGGTGGCACCAGTTTCTTCGTCGATCCGGCCGAGGACATGTTCGCCGTGATGATGGTCCAGGCACCCAACCAGCGCGCCTATTACCGCCAGTTGTTCCGTAACCTGGTGTACGCGAGCCTGGTGGACTGAGCCGTCGATCGGATGTACGGTTTTGGCCATGGTCAGGGTTGAATTCGCCGCCAGCCTGCGCCGCCATGTCGATTGCGCACCGCAATCGGTGGCCGCCGGCAGCCTGCGCTCGGTACTCGAGGCAGCCTTGGCCGCGGCACCGGCGCTGGCGCATTATGTTTTCGACGACCAGCGCATGGTCCGCAAACACGTGGCCGTGTTCGTCAACCAGACCATGGTGCAGGACCGGCACCATCTGGACCAGCCGCTGGTCGCCGGCGACCGGGTGCTGGTGATCCAGGCCTTGTCCGGTGGCTGACGCCCACCGTTCACCAACCGCATGAAAGAGGAAGCGTGATGCACACAGTACTTGTAGCCAGCCGCAAGGGCCTGTTGGTGGTGCGCGGGGACAACACGCGCTGGGCCATCGCGGCGCACCATTTTCCGGGCGAACCGGTGACCCAGGTGCTGGCCGATGCGCGCGACGGTGCCTGGTACTGCGCGCTGCGCATGGGGCATTTCGGCGTGAAGATGCGCAAGAGTGTCGACCAGGGAGCGCACTGGCAGGACATCGCCGCGCCTGCGTTCCCGACCAAACCGGCCGACGGCCCGTGGGCCGACGACACCACACCGTGGAGCGTGGACATGGTCTGGGCGCTGGCCGCCGGTGGCCGTTCCGAGCCGGGGACGTTGTGGGCCGGTTGTATTCCGGCCGGCCTGTTCCGCTCGCCGGACGGTGGCATGAGCTGGCAGCTGAACACACCGATGTGGGAACAGCCGCGCCGGCGCGACTGGATGGGCGGCGGTTATGACCATGCCGGCATCCATTCGATCCTGGTCGACCCGCGCGACGCGCGCCATGTGACCATGGCGGTTTCTTGTGGCGGTGTCTGGCAGACCCGTGACGCGGGTGTGACCTGGGCCCTGAGCGCCACCGGCATGCGGGCCGATTTCATGCCCGAGGAGCGGGTGCTGGACGGCAATATCCAGGATCCGCATTGCATGGTGCAGTGTGTCGCCGACCCGTCGACCTTGTGGGTGCAGCACCATTGCGGCATCTACCGTTCGGTCGATGGCGCGCAAAGCTGGCAACCGGTCGCCGCCCCGGCGCCGTCGGCGTTCGGTTTTGCGGTGGCCTGTGATCCGCACAACCCGCAGCGGGCCTGGTTCGTGCCGGCGCACTCCGATGCGGTGCGTATACCGGTCGACGGAAAGATGCAGGTCACGCGCACCGATGACGGTGGCGCGAGTTTCCAGGCCTTTGCTGCCGGCCTGCCACAAGACCATGCCTGCCATCTGGTCTACCGCCACGCGCTGGATGTCAGCGCCGACGGTCAGACACTGGCCATGGCGTCCACGACCGGCGCCTTGTGGGTCAGCAGCGACGCGGGGGTCGCGTGGCACGCGGTGTCGCGCGACCTGCCGCCGGTCGCGGCGCTGCGTTTTGTGCAATCCTGAAATGTCGCGGTCGATCGGTGCCGGAACGCCGTGAACCCCGTGGCACTGCCGGTGCTGTATTCCTTTCGCCGTTGCCCGTACGCGATTCGCGCGCGCATGGCCCTGTGTTACGCCGGCGTCGAAGTGGCGGTGCGCGAGGTCGCCTTGCGCGACAAGCCGCAGGCCCTGTACGCGATCTCGCCCAAGGCCACCGTGCCGGTGCTGCAACTGGCCAGCGGCGAGGTGCTGGACCAGAGCCTGGACATCATGTTGTGGGCGTTGCGCCAGTCCGACCCGGATGGCTGGCTGGTCGCGGGTGACCTCGCGCAGGCCGGGTCATGGATCGCGCTCAACGACGGGCCGTTCAAGCTGCTGCTGGATCGGTACAAGTACTCCCAGCGCCATCCGGAGTCGTCACTGCAGGCGCACCGAGAACGCGCGCTGGACGCACTGCTGTACCGGCTCGATGACCAGCTTCGCACCTCGGCTTTTTTGCTCGGGCCGACCAACTCCTATGCCGATGTCGCACTGTTCCCGTTTGTGCGCCAGTTCGCGCTGGTCGACAAGCCCTGGTTCGATGCCATGCCGCTGCCGGGCCTGCAGCGCTGGCTGTCGGTCTGGCTGGGCTGCGCACTGTTTGCGTCGGTGATGCACCAGGCGCCGGGTTGACGGCGCCGCCTGTGCGTCCTGCCACGGGCTGCCATTCGCGCGCTGCGTTCCAGCGCGGCGCAGGCCGGCAGGAGCTGCCTGCACGCAGGCCCTAAACTACCAGCGGCGAGACTCCGCCGATCCTACCTGGACACCTGCACCCATGCGCATGAATTCCCTCACCACGACTCTGGCCCTCAT
>JANLQZ010000345.1:0-9304 GCA_031368125.1 Betaproteobacteria bacterium | reverse complement strand
CCCTGGCGGCGCTGCAGGTAGGGGTGCACCATGCCACCCTGGATCGGTCCCGGGCGCACGATGGCGACCTCGATCACCAGGTCGTAGAAGCAACGCGGCAGCAGGCGCGGCAACATGCTCATCTGCGCGCGGCTCTCGATCTGGAACACACCCACCGTGTCGGCGGCGCAGATCATGTCGTAGGTGGCCGGGTCCTCGGGGGGGATGTCCTGCATCTGGAAGGTATAGCCGCGCTGTGCGCTGATCAGATCCAGGCAGCGGCGGATGGCGCTCAGCATGCCCAGGGCCAGCACGTCGACCTTGAGCAGGCCCATCGCGTCGAGATCGTCCTTCTCCCACTGGATCACCGAGCGCTCCGGCATGGCGGCGTTCTCCACCGGCACCAGGCGCGTGAGTTTGCCCTGCGTGAGCACGAAGCCGCCCACATGCTGGCTCAGGTGGCGCGGCATGCCCATGAGTTGCTGCGTGATCTCCAGCCATTGCGTGATGCGCTGGTCATCGGGGCTGATACCGGCAGCGGCCACACGCTCGTGCAGCTGCTGCGCCAGCAGGCTGCGGCCGTCGAACCAGCGGTGCTCCTTGGCGAAAGCGTCCACCAGGGCCTCGTCCAGGCCGAGCGCCTTGCCGACGTCGCGGATCGCGCTCTTGGGGCGATACGTCACCACCACGCCGGTGATGGCGGCGCGGTCGCGGCCGTACTTGGCGTAGATGTACTGGATCACCTCCTCGCGCCGCTGGTGCTCGAAGTCGACGTCGATGTCGGGCGGCTCGTTGCGTTCGCGGCTGATGAAACGCTCGAACAACAGGTTCATGCGCGACGGGTCGACCTCGGTCACGCCCAGGCAATAACACACGGCCGAGTTGGCGGCCGAACCGCGGCCCTGGCACAGGATGTGGCGCTCGCGCGCGAAACGCACGATGTCGTACACCGTCAAGAAGTACATCTCGTACTTGAGCTCGGCGATCAGGTCGAGCTCGTGCTCCACCTGCAGCTGCACCGCGTCGGGAATACCCTGCGGGTAGCGCTGGCTCATACCCTCGTAGGTGAAGCGGCGCAGGGTCTCGGACGGGGTCAGGCCCGGCAGCACCGTCTCCACCGGGTACTGGTAACGCAGCTCGTCCAGGCTGAAGCTGCAGCGCGCCGCGATTACCAGCGTGGCCTGCAGCAGCTCGGGGGAATAGATGCCGGCCACGCGCAGGCGCGCACGCAGATGCGCCTCGGCGTTGGGCTGCAGTTCGAAGCCGCACTCGGCCACCGGCTTGCCCAGGCGCACGGCGGTCATCACGTCCTGCAGCGGCTTGCGCGAACGCACATGCATGTGCACGTTGCCGGCCGCCACCAGAGGCACACCGGTCTGTGCGCAGGCGGATTCGAGCTTGTGTTGCCACAGGTCGTCGTCCAGGCCGTGCAACAACTCCAGGGCGATCCAGAGCCGATCGGGAAAGTTCTTTTTCAGGCGCATGGCGTGTGCGCACAGGGCCTCGAACGACATCGCGCGTGGCGGCACCAGCAACACCTCGCAGTGTTCCAGCGACGCGAAATCGCTGCCATCCCACGACACCTCGTAGTCACCCTTGGGCGCCTTGCTGCGCGCGGCCGTGATGAACTCACACAGGTTGCCCCAGCCCTGTACGTCGTGCGCCAGCACCACCAGCGTGAGTTCCGCGTCGGGCGCCTGAGTGGTCGTCGGGTTCGCCTTGTTCGGCAGCGCTGCCGGCGTGTGCCCGCGCCGGTCGGGCGGGGCCGCATTACGCACCCGGAACTCGGCCCCCAGCAACAACTTCAGTCCCAGTTCCTTGGCCTGGGTATGCGCCCGCACCACCCCGGCCACCGAACACTCGTCGGTGATGGCCAGTGCCATGTAACCCAGTGCCGCCGCGCGCGCCACCAGCTCTTCCGGCAGCGAAGCGCCGCGCTGGAAACTGAAACTGGAGAGGCAATGCAGCTCGGCATAAGCCGGCAGGGGGGTCCACATGGGATTGATGAGGCATTAGTTGCTGGCGAGATGGTCGAACAAGAAGTACTGTATTAAATAACAGTATAATTTCAATTCGAAGGGCATCCAATGTGGTGGTGCAATGCACTGAACCACAAGCCGTCCCGCAGCAAACAGCCGAATCTCCTGACGCGATGACTCTAGACCTACTTCTCCGCCAGACATCGTTTCCCGACATGTGCCCCGTGACTGCGGCGGTACAGGAGTTGGCGGATGCTGGCGGCACCGAAGAGCGCGGCGCAATCTTTACCCGCCGTGAAGTCGTGGACTTCATCCTCGACTTAACCGGTTATACCGTCGACCAGCCGCTGCACACGCGACAACTACTTGAGCCGTCCTTTGGCGACGGGGACTTTCTGCTTCCGGCGATCGACCGCCTGCTGACAGCATGGAAAGCAACCGACCAGACCACGCGCCCACTCGCAACCCTCGGCGATTGCATCCGTGCTGTCGAGTTGCATCGCGACACGTTCACCCGCACGTTTGCGGCCGTCAACGCGCGTTTGATCGGGGCCGGCATTGCCGCCCAGACCGCCGTCGCGATCTCGAACCGATGGCTGCTGCACGGGGACTTCCTGCTTGCGAAACTGCCCGAGGCCTTCGACGTGGTGATCGGCAACCCGCCCTATGTGCGCCAGGAACTAATACCCGCAGTGCTGCTGGCCGAGTACCGCAGCCGCTACACGACTGTCTATGACCGCGCGGACCTCTACATCCCTTTCATCGAGCGCTCGCTGCGAAGCCTGACCAGTGGCGGCGCGCTCGGGTTTATCTGCGCTGACCGCTGGATGAAGAACCGCTACGGGGGGCCGTTGCGTGCTCTGGTCGCCAAAGAGTTCCACCTGAAGGTCCACATCGACATGACGGACACGCCAGCCTTCCATTCCGACGTGATCGCCTATCCCGCCATCACCGTCATCACGCGTGAGAAGCCGGGCATGACCCGTCTGGCATACCGGCCAGCTGTTGACGGCGTGGTGTTGACGAAGTTGGCGGGCGAACTGCTGTCCAAGCGACTACCAAAAAAGGACGGGGCCGTGCGGGAACTTGCCGGCGTCACCTCTGGCGCAGAGCCTTGGATTTTCGATTCATCCGACCAGCTGGCCCTTGTGCGCCGCCTTGAGGAATGTTTCCCAACACTCGAAGAGGCGGGCTGCAAAGTTGGCATTGGTGTGGCCACCGGCGCGGACCAAGCCTTCATTGGTCGGTTCGATAGCCTGGATGTTGAAGACGATCGCAAGCTGCCGCTGGTGATGACGCGGGACATCCAGAATGGAACCGTCGAATGGCGAGGGTTTGGCGTCATCAATCCGTTTGAGGAGGGGGCTGGGCTGGTTAGCTTGAACGACTACCCCCGCCTGAAGCGGTACCTCGAAGCGCGCAAGAACGAGATCGCCGATCGGCACTGTGCCCAGAAGGCGCCGACCAACTGGTACCGGACGATCGATCGCATCACGCCGTCACTCGCGAAAAGACCAAAGCTGCTGGTACCGGACATCAAGGGTGCGGCGCACATCGTCTACGAAAATGGCACGCTGTACCCCCACCACAATCTGTACTTCATCACTGCCGACGAATGGGATTTGAGGGCGTTGCAAGCCGTGCTGCTTTCCGGCATCGCTCACCTGTTCGTCGCGACCTATTCGACCCGCATGCGCGGCGGGTTTCTGAGATTTCAGGCCCAGTATCTGCGCCGCATCAGGGTCCCGAGGTGGGAGGATGTTCCGGCAGAGCTGCGACTGGATCTAAGCAAAGCTGCCAAGGCAGGAGACCTGGAAGCCTGCAATCGTGCTGCCTTCAAACTCTATGGACTGTCCGAAGAGGAGATGGTGACTTTAGGGGGAAAGCAGTGACAGATGAATTGGATATTGATCAGCGACTACAACAAGCAGTTCAAAGTTACTGGAACGCGAGAGAAAAAAACAAGGAAAAGCAGGTCGAATCTGGAAAGATTGACGCAGGGACCCGCGGGGAGGTGACTGGCGGCACGCAGATGGGGGCACTGGAGGTTCTCGTTGCGGACATCCTGTGTGAAACCGGTTTGAAAAGGCTTGATGTCCGCACACGGACGGGGTTGGATCTGCCTGGTTATTTCCGGGCTACAAAGAAATGGGACCTGATCGTCATCTCGGAAGGTCAGCTGGTTTTGGCAATGGAACTTAAATCGCAAGCCGGAAAATCAATTGGAAATAACGTCAACAATCGCTCAGAAGAAGCCGTAGGAAGCGCGAAAGATCTTTGGACGGCTTTCCGCGAAGGCCGATTTGGCCAGGGAGCCACTACGCCATTTCTGGGCTACCTTTTCTTGCTCGAAGACCGAGACAGTGTCAAAAAACCAGTGGCCAACAAAGAGCCCTATTTCCCTGTTGATCCAGTCTTTCGAGGTGCGCCGCGCGAAACGAAAGTCAGGGGGGTTGCGCGATATGACGGCGTTTCCTACGCGCAACGATATGAGCTATTGTGCCGACGCTTGATGTTGGAACGAATCTACAGTGCGGCCTGTTTCTTGACGGCAACGAACTCGCGCTCGACGAAGATTTCGCAACCGGCTCCAGACCTGACTTTTGCACGTTGTGCCGCTGCCCTGCGCGGACACGCTGTGACCTTCCTGGGCGGCCGACAGCCGTGAGCTTCTGGAACCTCAATGATTGCCTTCAGGCGATCCGAAACGTTGCTCCGGCTCTGGAAGCTGACGATCCATTCAAGAGGCTGATGGAATACCTTCGACGGCACGGAAAGGGGTAACCAGGTCAACGGATAGAAGGAAAGCAAATGGCCCGTATCGATATCCACAGCCAGCATTTGCTTAGCCAAACAACCCCTGCAAATACCAGTGGCTGGTCGACCGGTCTGCCGCCGGATCCGCCACCTGCTGCCCTGCCGTCAAACGTTCGCGGTAGATCCACAACAACCCGGCCTGCTCGCTGCGCGCCAGGAAATAGTCGCGCAGCGTGGCCACGCTTCTTGCCGCAGCACCGGTACCCCACCAGCCGGCCTCCAGCCGCTGCGGCCCAACCAGCAGCGTGAGCGGGCCCTGGTACAGCGGGCGGTCCTGGCGCACGGCCAGTTTGAGCGGGGTGGCGAGCAGCCAGGTGGGGTACAGGTCGGCGTACGCGGGCATGGCATGGGCGGCATCTCTGGTCTTGTGTTTCTTGCCCGTCGCAGCAGGCTTGCCGGCTGCAGCGGGCCTGGCGGCAGCGTTGTCCCGCGCCGCTGCGACCCAGGCCTGCATCTGTTCGGGCCGGTGGTCGGCACAGGGCAGTGCGCGCAGCACCTGCTCCGGCCCCAGGCGTGCGCTCAGCCGTTCGAGTAATTGGTGCAGGCCGTCGCCCGCGCGCAGTTCGTCGGGCAGCAGGCTGGCGCTGGCGCCGGGCAGCGGCGCTGTCTCCACGGAGCGCAACCGCAAATAAAGCACCGGCGCGGGCAGCGTGGTGCGCTCCAGGTTCTCCGCGAGCAGGCGCTGCAGGTGCGCCATGTCGAGCGTCGGCTCGGCGGTGCGCACCACCAGGCTGCCATGGGTGGCGGTGTTGCGCCGGGCGTCCATCTCCCAGGCCAGCTCCAGCGCCAGGACGCCGCGCTGGCGCGCCTGCAGCCACACCTGCAACTGCGCCAGCAGCCGGCGCGCGGCAAACAGCAGGGCCGGCGCGGCCTCCACCTGCGCCGCCAGTTCGAGCGGCAGGTCGAACACCTCGGGCAGCACCAGCCAGGGGTAGACCTCGGGCTGGAGGCCATAGGCGCGGTCCAGCGCATCGAGCAGCGCTGCGCCGAAACGCCGCACCACGCCGCCACGCGGCAAGGCGCGCAGGTCACCCCAGCAGGTGCAACCGATGCGCTCCAGCGTGGGCAGATACGCGCGTGTTTCGGCCAGTGTGTCCAATGGCAAGCGGTCGGGTGCGCGGCTGGCGGCCGGGCCGAGTTGCAGGCGCGCAATGGCCACCAGTGCTGTCGCTCCCTGCGCGGTTTGAAAGCGGGCCAATAGCCGGCTGGCCTGGCGCATGCGCTCGATCAGCTGGCGCCGGCCCCCAAACAGGCGCTCGCTGGCAGACACCTCCAGCACCACCACCGGCCCGACCTGCGCCACCTTGGGGGTGAACTGCAGGGCCCACCAGGCCAGCGCCGTGGTGGCGTCGGCCAACAACGGCGCCTCGGCGTGCGCCGCACCGGGCGACTCGCCCGCTGCGGTGGCTGGCCCCGGCCCCTCAGGCCAGGCTTGCAACGCGATCCAGTGCATCTGACGACTCCGCAACCGGCCGGGCCGCAGGCCCCGCCACTTCCGCCAGGGGAGTACCCGACCCGGCCTTGCGCCCTGCCCGGCTGCGCGCGAGCAGCGCCGCCAGACGCCCGATGCGCGCCGGCACCAGCACCGGCTGCATACACGGCGGGCCACGCCGCTTGAGGATGTCCAGGCGCACATCGTCGCTCCCGGACTGCACCGACACCAGCACGCGCAGCACCGCCGGCGAAGACTCGGTCTGCACCTGCGCCGGACGCATCACGAACAGCAGCTTGGCGTATTCACCGGCGGCCATTTGCAGCCGGCGCAACTGGTCGGCCCGGGCCTGGGGCAACCAGGCCAGCACGGCGGCCACATCGGCGCAACGCAGGGCCTGTTCGCAGGCCCACATGCGGGCAGCGGGTGCTCGGGCGGTCACCCATAACAGGCGATCGGGGGCCAAACCGTGGGCCGCCAGGCCGGGCCCGAACGGCATGTGCGGCGCGCCCACCAGCACCACCGGCCCCGGGCGTGAACGGGCCAGCGCCGGCAACAACAGGCGCCATTCGTTCTGTCCACTTTGGGCCTGCAGGATCTCGACCATCGCCCCCGCCGGCCAGCCACCGCCGGGCAACTGGGCATCGAGCGCGGCATGTCCGGTGGCCAGCACCACACCTGCCGCTCGCGCGAGTTCATCGGCGCGCCAGACAGCGGCATTCGCATCTGCAGGAAGGACAAGGGAGCGCCGGGCCATGAGACAGAAAAATCGCAAAGATGCTGGACAAAAACACAGTATATGCCTGTCTGTGATTTCGTCAAAACACCAGTGCCAGCAGCACCAGCACCGCGTACGGAAAAGCCACCGTCGGCCGCACCGCGCTGGCGGCATATTCCAGCAGCAACCCCGCCGCACCCTTGCGTTGTGCCAGCCATGCCGTGTGCAACTGGAACCGATGCCGTGAGGCGCTGGCTGGATCAGTTGGATCAGCTCGCTCGGCTCGCTCGGATGTTTCGGCCAGCATGGCTTCGACCTCCAGCAGCCGCGCCCCGAGGCGCGACTGGAAGGTCCTGAAGATGCCCTCCTGCAGCCACAACACCAGCAGCACCGCAACGACCAGCCACGGCCCGAGCCCCGCGACCGACCCGCCCAGCAGCACCGCCACCGCGGCCAGCTTGATCAGCAGGCTGTGGCCCTCGTACTGTTCGTGGTTGTTCTGCAGGGTGCTCCATTCTCGACCCAGCGCTGCATCGATTTCCATCCGGTTTCTCCCGTTGGCCTGATCGGCCCGTCAGCGCACCACCACCCGCCCGATCTGCGGCCACCGGTGGTGCACGTAGATCCACGCCGACAGCCCGACACACAAAAAGCCCAGGGACGCCGTGGCAAGCCCGAGCGTGGACTGCATGGCGAACGGCGCAATCACCCCGGCAACGATGCCGTTGGCGGTGGAGCCGATGAACATCTGCAGCGACGACGCCATGCCACGGCGCTCCGGATGCAGGTCCAGCACCAGCAGCGTCACCACCGGCACCATCAGCGCCCAGCCGAAACCGAACACCGCCAGTGGAACGAAGGCCCAGGACACATGGGCCTTGAACAACCAGTTGGCCAGCAGGTTGACCACGGCGGCGACCAGCATCACGACAAAACCGTGGCGGATCTGCCGTTGCGGCTTGATCCGGCCAGCCAGCCGGCCGCTGAACCAGGCGCCCAGCATGATGCCGCCGATGCTGAAGATGAAGAACCAGAAGAACTGGGTCGGGGCCAGCGCCAGGTGCTGGCCCAGGAACGCAGGCGCGGCCAGCACGTAAAGAAAAGTACCGTTGAACGGAATACCGCTGGCCAGGGCCAGCAGCAGGAAACGCGGGTCCAGGCCGAGCTGCCAGTAACCGCGCACCAGGTTGCGCCCGTTGAACGGCTGGCGTTGCATGTCGTGCAGGGTTTCGGGCAGGTAGCGGTAGTTGGCGAGCCACAAGGCCACGCCGATGGCGGCCAAAAACCAGAATATGCTGTGCCACCCAGCCAGCACGAACAGCCAGCCACCGATGATCGGCGCGATCGCCGGCGCGATGCCGAAATAGATCGTGACCTGGCTCATCACCTTTTGTGCCTGGGACGGCTCGAACATGTCGCGGATGATGGCGCGCGACACCACGATGCCGGCGCCAGTGGACAAACCCTGCAGCACCCTAAAGAAGATCAGCTGCCCGACGCTCTGCGACAGCGCGCAACCGACCGACGACGCGGTGAATATCGCCACCCCCCACAACACCACCGGACGGCGGCCAAAGCTGTCGGAGATCGCGCCGTGAAACAGGCTCATGAAGGCGAAACCGAACAGGTAGGCCGACAACGTCTGCTGCATCTCGACCGGCGACGCGTTCAGCGAGCGCGCCATGCCGGAAAACGCGGGCAGGTAGGTGTCGATCGAAAACGGCCCGACCATGCCCAACAGCGCCAACAAGGCAGCCAGGGCCCAGCGCGGGCCGCGCCAGAGTTGGTGTGCGTCAGGATTCATGGATGAGGGTCGCCGGCCCGGTTTGGGTCCGCAGCGGTGCGGCTGGGTAGGGAAGTTCACCGGTGTGCGAACGCCCGGCCAGTCGCGAGTATGACGGTTTTGCGCCGCGAGTCGCAGACCGCTGGCCCAACCTGCAACCAGGTTATTTTTCTGGCGCGCGGGTTGAAAACACGCCAAAAGGACGCTACATTAGCACTCGAAGGAGATGAGTGCTAACAACACTGTTCCCTCAAGTTAATGAGTACCAACTTATCTGGTTCGGCACTCTTTTGTTATCAACCCCTATCGAAACTCAAGGAGCTCCAATGAAACTTCGCCCCCTGCACGACCGTGTGATCGTCAAACGCGTGGAAAACGAAACCATGACCGCCTCTGGCATCGTCATCCCGGATAGCGCAGCCGAAAAGCCTGATCAAGGTGAAGTGCTGGCTGTTGGCCCGGGCAAGAAGAACGACAAGGGTGAGATCAGCCCGATGGCCGTCAAGGTTGGCGACCGCGTTCTGTTCGGCAAGTACAGCGGCCAGACCGTCAAGGTCGATGGTGACGAGTTGCTCGTCATGAAGGAAGACGACCTG
>JANLQZ010000252.1:0-2561 GCA_031368125.1 Betaproteobacteria bacterium | reverse complement strand
CGACAAGCTGCCGGTCTGTGCCATCACAATTTCGCAGGAGCTGATCGACGTGTATGCGACGCTGTCGGGCGACTTCAACCCGATCCACATGGATGCCCAGGCCGGCGCCGCGGCGGGTTTCGGCGGCACGATCGCGCACGGTTGCATCCCGATGGAGCCGGTGTTCCAGTCCATCCAGCGCTGGTGCGGCGCGCAAGCGCTGCCGCCGGACACGGCGATCCGCCTGCGTTACCGCGCGCCGTCGCGTCCCGGCGACGTGATCCACGCCGAAGCCCAGGTGGTGGGCGAAAAACTGGTCGGCGCCCGCCGCTGCATCGAGATCAGTTTCGTCTGCCTGAACCAGCGTGGCGAGCGGGTCGTGGACGGTGAATGCGAGTTGATGGCATGAGCGCCGCGCCGGGCCGCCCCAAGCAAGCTCTCAAGTCGCTCGTTCTAAGTGATTGATTTGCAATGAAATTTTCAGAGCGACTTTCGGACGATTTGCGGCAGCAGGCCGATTACTTCGCTCGCACCGCAGCGCAAAGCGCGAAGGTATTCCAATGAGCGCCGCGCCGGGCCGCCCCAAGCAAGCTCGCACCGCAGCGCAAAGCGCGAAGGTATTCCAATGAACCCGACCGGCACGCGCAAGAAACTGGTCGTCATCGGCGGTGGTGTCGGCGGTTACACCGCGGCCATACGCGCCGCGCGCGACGGCCTGGATGTGACCCTGGTCGAGAGCGGCGAGCTCGGCGGAACCTGCCTCAACGTGGGTTGTATTCCCACCAAGAGCCTGCTGCACCAGGCCCAGGTATTCCGCGAGGCCGGCACCCTGGGCCATTTCGGTATCGACCCCGCAGGCCTGACGGTCGCCCTTGGTGCCGTGATGGGAAAAAAGAACGAAGCCGTCAACAAGCTGGTAGGGGGTGTCAACACGCTGGTGCGGCGCAACCGCATCACACTGGTCAAGGGCAGTGCGGAGTTCACCGGCCCCAGGACGCTGCGTATCCGCGAGACCGGCGCAACGCTGGCCGCCGACGTGGTGGTCATCGCCAGCGGCTCGGAACCGGTCGTGCCACCGATTCCTGGCGTCGATCTCGAAGGCGTGGTAACCAGCGACGGCGCGCTGGACATCAGCGTGTTGCCACGGCACGTGCTGATCATTGGGGGCGGCGTCATCGGAGTCGAGTTCGCGCAGATATTCAGCGATTTCCGCGTGCAGGTGACCGTCGTCGAAAAACTCGAGCGCCTGGTGGCGGAAGAAGATGCGGAAACCGCGGCCGTACTGCAACGTTGCCTGGCGCGCAACGGCGTCGACATCGTGACCGGTGGCACGGTCCTGGCAATCCGGCGCAAGGGCGCCGAACTTGCGGTGGGCTTTTCGACCGCCGCTGGTGCGCGCGAAGTCACGGTCGACATGGTTCTGGTCGCGGTGGGGCGCAGGCCGCGCCTGCGGGAACTCGCGCTGGACAAGGCCGGCATCATGGTGCATGCCGGTGCGATCCAGACCGATGACCGCTGCCGTACCAACGTGGCGCAGGTCTATGCGGTAGGTGATGTGCGTGGCGGTCTTCTGCTGGCCCACAAGGCGGCGGCCGAGGCCGAATGTGCAGTCGCCGACATTACCGGGCATCCGACCACGATGACCGGGCGCGCCATTCCGCGCGCCGTCTACACCACGCCCGAGATCGCCGCGGTGGGCCTAACCGAGTCCGAGGCGCGCAGCACCTATCCGAAGCTCAAGGTCGGGCGTTTTCCGTTCTCTGCCAGCGGCAAGGCGATCTCGACCGGGCATGTGGAAGGTTTTGTCAAGGTCATGGCCGACGGCGCGACCGACCAGGTGGTGGGCATCAGCATGGTCGGGCCGGATGTGACCAACCTGCTGGGCGAAGCAACCCTGGCCGTGCAGATGGAACTCACGCTGGCGGCGCTCATGGAGACGGTCCACGCCCACCCCACCCTGACCGAAGCCTTGATGGAGGCCGCCCACGACGCCTATGACGGCGGCGCCATCCATCTGCCACCCAAGGCCTGACCCGCGTTTTTTTATCCCCGCATTCATCCCGGAAGGAGACTCCATGAAATTCAAGAACTACGACACGATCAATATCGAGGTGCGCGGCAAGATCGTCCGTCTGACATTGACACGACCCGACAAGCTCAACGCCCTCGACCCGGTGATGCTGGAGGAGTTGCTGGACTGCCTCGGCCAGTTGCAGACCGACGGCTCCCTCAATGCGTTGTTGCTCACCGGCACCGGCCGCCTGTTTTCCGCCGGTGTCGACCTGAGCACGCCGTTTTTCATGGAAAACGTCACCGACGACTCGGTGTTTTCCGGGACCCGGCTGCTCAACTGGCAGCACCGCGTGATCGAGGCCTTGTATGGCCTGCCCTTCGTGACCGTCGCCGCCATCAACGGCGACGCCTGCGGCGGCGGCGGGCTTGGCCTGGCGATGGCGTGCGACATGCGCATCTCGGTGCGCAAGGCGCGTTTCTGGATGGTCCCGATGATGCTCGACGTGGTGCAGGACTTCGGCCTGAGCTGGCTGATGCAGCGCCATATCGGTGTTTCACGGACCATGCAG
>JANLQZ010000233.1:0-1632 GCA_031368125.1 Betaproteobacteria bacterium | reverse complement strand
GCCTGGCTGGGCTTCGCTTATGTGGCGCTGTTCTCGATGTGGATCGGATTTTTCGCCTGGTACCGCGGCCTCGCCCTGGGCGGCACCGTGCGGGTGAGCCAGGTGCAACTGGTGCAGCCGTTCCTGAGCATGTTGTTTTCGGTGCCGCTGCTGGGCGAGTCGCTCGACCTGATGACGGTAGGTTTCGCGCTGGCGGTGATCGCCACCGTGTTCATCGGCAAGAAAATGCCGGTGGCACAGGCTGCGACCGGCCACGGCGCAATGCCCGACGCGGCGCAAGCTCGCCATCGCGCCACCGGCAAGGGACCCGCATGACAACGAAGTTGCAGCGCAGACTAACTTGTACTCAAGTTACGACGCAGCTAAAACGAAGTTTCAACGCCGGCTGACTTGTGCTCAAGTTACGACGCAGCTAAAACGCAGATTCGGCACACACTGACTGGTGCGCACGTTGCGGTGCCGGCAAAACGAATTTTCAGAGGAGTCTGAATTGAACACAAGCAATGTCCCAGCCAAGACCTCGATCGCTGAAGCCATGTTGCGCCTGCCCGGCGCGCCCACCACGCAATACCCGCAGGGCGCGCCGTCGGTGGTCATGTTGCAACACGGCAGCATGCAACTCAAGGTCTTCACCCCCGGCAGCAACGCCGACGGGCGCGACCGGCAGCTGCCGCACGAACAGGACGAGTTGTACCTGGTGCACAGCGGCAGCGCCGACATCACGATCGATGGCGAGGTCTTCGCCGCGCGCGCCGGTGACGCTTTTTTCGTCGCTGCCGGCGCCGTCCACCGGTTCGAGAATTTCACGCCGGATTTTGTAACCTGGGTCGTCTTCTACGGCCCGCCAGGAGGAGAGAAATGAGCCACCACCCAGCCGCCCACGACCCGTGGCTGCTCGCGCGGCGCGCGGCAAAAATGAACCCGTCCGTGATCCGCGAAATACTCAAGATCACCGAGCGCCCGGGCATCATCAGTTTCGCCGGCGGCCTGCCGTCGGCGAAGACCTTTCCGGTGGCAGAGTTCGCGCGCGCCTGCACCAACGTGCTGCGCGACGACGCGCACGCCGCGCTGCAATATGCGGCCAGCGAGGGCTTCGGCCCGCTGGTCGAGATGGTCGCCGCCGCGTTGCCGTGGAAGGTGGACCCGCGCCAGGTGCTGATCACCACCGGTTCGCAGCAGGGCCTGGACCTGGTGGCCAAGGTGCTGGTCGACGCCGGCAGCCGGGTGCTGGTCGAGACGCCCACCTACCTGGGCGCATTGCAGGCTTTCACGCCGATGGAGCCGGAGGTGGTGAGTGTGCGCAGCGACGACGCAGGCGTGGACGTCGACGACCTGGCGGCCAAATGGCGCCCGGACACCCGGTTCCTGTACGTGTTGCCCAATTTCCAGAACCCGACCGGGCGCACCATGACCGAGGCGCGCCGCGCCGCGCTGGTGGCACGGGCCGCCGAGCTGGGTTTGCCACTGGTCGAGGACAACCCTTATGGCGACCTGTGGTTCGACCAGCCGCCGCCGCCGCCGTTGACGGCGCGCAACCCCGACGGCTGTATCTACCTGGGCTCGTTCTCCAAGGTGCTGGCGCCGGGCCTGCGGCTGGGTTTCCTGGTCGCGCCCAAGGCGGTTTTCCCCAAG
>JANLQZ010000222.1:0-2459 GCA_031368125.1 Betaproteobacteria bacterium | reverse complement strand
GGTGGCGCCGCTGCTGGCCGCGCAGGGTTGCCGGGTCCACGTGCCGTACCTGCGCGGCTTCGGCGCCACGCGTTTTCTGAGCGACGCCACGCCGCGCTCGGGCGAGCAGGCGGCCCTGGGTGCCGACCTGCTGGCGCTGCTGGACGCACTGGCAATTCCACGCGCGGTTCTTGCCGGTTACGACTGGGGCGGTCGGGCCGCCTGCGTGGTCGCGGCCCTGTGGCCCGGGCGCTGCGCCGGACTGGTCTCGTTCAATAGCTACAACATCCAGCACATCGCCAGCGCGATGCAGCCCGACACGCCCGCGAACGAACACCGCCTGTGGTACCAGTACTACTTCCACAGTGAGCGGGGCCGCGCCGGCCTGCAGGCCGACCGGCGCGCGCTGTGCCGGCTGTTGTGGCGTTTGTGGTCCCCGACCTGGGCCTTCGACGACGCCACCTTCGCGCGCAGCGCCGCGGCGTTCGACCACCCGGATTTCGTCGAGGTGGTGGTCCACTCCTACCGCCACCGCTTTGGCCTGGCAGCGGGTGACCCGGCGCTGGCGCCGATAGAGCAGCGCCTGGCGGCGCAGCCGCCGATCAGCGTGCCCACCATCAGCTTCGATGGCACCGACGACGGCGTGCGCCCGGCTGCCGCAGCGGCCCAGCATGCGCGCCATTTCACCGGCGCGCGCTCGCACCGCGTAATACCCGGCGTGGGCCACAACATGCCGCAGGAAGTGCCGCGGGTGTTCGCCGACGCCGTGCTCGAACTGGTGCAGCGCCGCTCGCCCGATTGAGGTTTTCGATATTCAGGACACGGTTCGCCCTTCGACCGGCTCCCTTCGACCGGCTCGCTTCGACAGGCTCGCTTCGACAGGCTCCCTTCGACAGGCTCCCTTCGACAGGCTCAGGGCGAACGGTTCATATCCTTGAACGCCAACGGGTATCAGCCTTCGCGCAGGTAGGGTGCGGTGGCGGGGCCGCTACCGGCCTGGTCTGCGCTGTCAGTGAAACTCGCCAGGCCGGCCGCGGCGTCGGTGCGGGGCAGAGCCTCGACCGACCCGCTCTTGTGTTCGTCGGCCCGCTCGATGTCGGTCTGCGCAGGATCGCCGGTTCGGCCAGCCCCCGCCCGCTGCGCCAGGTCGGCATCCAGCCGATCGGGTTCCTGCGCCTGCGCGCCGGACGCTCCGACGCCGCCCGGTGATGCGGATGGACCACCGGTGCGTGGTGGCCGCTGCTGCTTGTGCCGGATTCCTGGTTTGTGTTTGCCCATCTCGATCTCCCGGACGTGCCGCCGCCCATGCCTGTGTTTTCGCGCCAGCTCCAGCGTGCCTGGGCAACCCAGGCGCGCGGCGACGCCACTATGTGCCATCGCCGCATTTGGTTGCCCACCCCGAGCTGTCGCCGCTGTCTGCGGAATTGCGCGGGATTCCCACCGATCCTGATCCGGAGTGGCAGCTCCGAGATATTGCGTGACGACGCGGTGCGCGCCGCAGCCTGGGTCAGCCTTCAGGCCAACTGCAGCGAAGCCGTGCTCGAAGCCGATGCTTGCGAGCCGGCCATGACCTGGTTGACCTTTTCTTCCGCCTGCAGCCAGTCGTCCAGTTCGTACCCGGAGATACAGCCGCGCGCTTCGTAGAAACCATAGGCGGTCTGGCGGATCATCTCGACGCGCCCGGCGCCGTCCGCGACCACCGTGGGCTGGGCCGAGCCGCTGCCCGTCGCTTTTGATTTCGCTGGCGGCTTCTTTGCCTTGCTCTCTTGCGCTGCGCTGCCCGCGGTCTGCTGGTGTTTCATGTCGTTGCTCCAATGGTGGTTCCGGCCGCCTGTCGGCGCGGTGACGGCGCTTGCCATGCACGCGGCAAGGCTAACGCCCTGCGCCACTCCGGCGTTGAGCGCAGTCAATCGCTGCCGGGCAGCCGGGTTGCAGTTGCAATTCGTTGCAACATGGTGCAACAGTGGCCGGCCATCGCGCTGGTCACTTGCCGGCGCGGTGGCTGCCGATTGATCGAACGCAATTGGGGTGATGCCATTGCCGCGACACTCTGCACGCGGCGGAGAACAAGGCGCAAGCCCGATGCTCCAATGCAAAGGTGAGGATTCCCCTGGGTGGGAATGGTCGTGGTGTCGCCGACACCGCGATGGCCGGAGGCTCACCCAGATCGGCTTGGCGCGCACACGCCGGGCCGGGGGCCTTTGCCGGGCCCGCCGTCCGCAAGGATTGGCGGGCCCCCATTTTTTGGCGGCCGCATTTTTTTCGTGCATGTCACACGGCATTGCGGTTGCTCAACCGGCGCGTGCCACGGCTGCTTAGCCTCCTTCCAGCAGTGCCGGTGCATGGTGTGGCGTGTTGCGCACCGGCTGGCGTGTTTTTGGCCCTGGTGTGCCGATCGAGAGGAGCAGCATGAAGACCGATATGCAGTTGAAGAAGGATGTCAGCGCAGAGCTGGAATGGGACCCGTCCATCAACGCGAC
>JANLQZ010000208.1:0-4796 GCA_031368125.1 Betaproteobacteria bacterium | reverse complement strand
GCTTCATCTTTATTCCTTTGCAGGGGATCGGTACGGTTGGCGGGGCGCCCGCTCAACCGGGCACCGCATAGCGGTAAATCAGGTCGTTGAGGTAACGCACGACTTCGGTGATGTCGTCGTCGTTCCAACCCAGCGCGTTGTTCGCCTGCCAGCGGCGCACTTCGGATCGCAGCGTGTTCCAGTCGGTGGCGGTCTTGTTCTGCCGCCAATGCATCTGCGTGGTGTGGCAGGCGATGCAATGGGTCGAATACAGCAACTCGCCGCGGCTGGGATCGCGGCTGGTCTGCGCGCCGGCGTCGGCGGCCAGACCCCACACGACGAAAAGCACGGTACACATCGATAGGCGAAACATGTTGCCTCCTGTGGCAATGGCAATCGAACACAGTACATTTTCCCGCACCGGGGCTGCAGGCATGGAGACTGTGACACGAAACCCCCCCGGCGCGCCAGTGCCATCGGCAGCATCGTGCATCGGCTTGACCGAGCGCAATTGCCGCGCATGCCAGGGCACCATAATGCCCGGCATTGGCCAGGGGCTTGCCGGCACCTGCCCCGGTAACACCATGCACAACCCGAAACACGGATCTCCCGGTTGCAGACACGCACGCGTGTTCGCCGGTGCCGTGACAACGCGCGACCATGCCGCCTGAGGTGGCCCGCGTGCCGCTGGTGCGCGTTCCCGGGCTGATGTGCGACGCCGCGGTCTGGGCACCACTGCAGCCCGCGCTGGCGGCGTGCGCCCGCTGCCAAGTTGCGGACCACGCCGACGCCGACAGCATCACGGTGATGGCGCAGCAGTTGCTCGATCACGCGCCGTCCGAGTTCGCGCTGGCCGGCCATTCGATGGGCGCTCGCGTGGCGCTGGAAGTGGTGCGCCAGGCGCCCACGCGCGTGCTGCGGCTGGCGCTGCTCGATACCGGCTACAAGGCGCGTCCGGGCGGCAGCGCCGGTGAGCACGAGGCACGCCAGCGCCGCGCGTTGCTGAGCCAGGCACGCAGCGAGGGCGTGCGCGCCATGGCATTGCAGTGGGTGCAGGGCATGCTGCATCCCCGGCACCTGCAAGCTGGCACGCTGGTGCAGACCATCGTCGCCATGTTCGGGCGCAACAGCGCCGATGTCTTTGCCCACCAGATCAGGGCATGGCTGGCACGGCCCGACGCCGCGCCGGTGCTGGCCGCCGTGCGGTTGCCGACATTGGTGCTGTGTGGACGCCAGGACAGCTCGGCGCCGGTGGCGCAACACGAGGAAATGTGCGCGCTGCTCGCGCGCACGGCGCGCCTGCATATCGTCGAGCAGGCCGGCCACATGAGCCCGATGGAACAAAAGGGGGCGGTGGTACAGGCCATGCTGGCGTGGCTGCGAACGCCTGCCGGCTGAACGCTGGTCGATACACGCCGCGCGGGCGTGCCGAAACCCGGCACTGGCGTCGGCGCACCGGAGGCGAGCGGTTACCAGGACGCGCGCCAGGCCCGCACCCGCGCCCGGATCCAGCGGCCGCGCTGCCACAGGGCAGAGGCACGCACCTGCGCCATCACACCGTCCTTCCAGTTTTTCCAGCGCGGGTAGTTGCGGGCGAACCAAGCGAACTGAATCAGCGCGGGCTGCGTCAGCTGGAACAGACGCGCAACCATGGCGGTACCCAGCAGCTTGGCGCCCACCAGCAAGGCCAGCCCGGGCAAGGTCTGCCCGATGCCAAAAAGGTACAGCGCGAGCAACTTCACCGGAAACAGAAACAGCAGCGGCAGCCCGAACACGAGCAGCGCGGCCCAGGGGGGCAGGCGCTGGATCCGACGCTCGACCCGGGCCACGAACGGCAACCGGCCCAGCCAGGCCAATGCGCGTGCCAGCGGCTCCCAGCCCCATTCCTCGAACAGCAGCAACAACGCGAGCAGCGCCGTCAACGCGTTGCGCAGTAGCGCCTTCAGCAAAGACATGGCGCGGCGCGGTCGGAAAGGGGCAAAGTCAGCGCCTTCACACCACCAGCGGCTGTTCCTGCATCGCCTCGATCTGCTCTTCGAGCATCTGCACCTGCCCCTGCCAGTAATCGCTGGAACCGAACCACGGGAAGTTGATCGGGAAGATCGGGTCGTTCCAGCGCCGGGCCAGCCAGGCGCTGTAATGGATCAGGCGCAGCGTGCGCAGCGGCTCGATCAGCGCCAGTTCGCGCCGGTCGAAGTCGCGGAACTGCTCGTAGCCGTCGACCAGTGCGCCGAGCTGGCGCTGGCGCTGCTGGCGGTCGCCGCTGAGCAGCATCCACATGTCCTGCACCGCCGGCCCGGTGCGCGCGTCGTCGAGGTCGACGAAGTGCGGGCCCGGGCCGGCGCTGGCGGGTGCGTCGACCGGCGTCCACAGGATGTTGCCGGGATGGCAGTCGCCATGCAGGCGCAACCCGCGGATCGCGTCGCGGTCGCCGCTGCTACCGGGCCCGGCGCCGGCCAGGCAGGCGTGGCCACGGACCAGTTCGATCGCCTGCTGCGACAGCCGCGCCCAGGCCGACTGCACGTCCAGCGGCACCCGCTCGTTGGTGAGCAACCAAGCGCGCGGCTCGTCGCCGAAGGTAGACACGTCCAGGGCCGGTCGGCTCTGGAACGGCCGCGCCGCACCGACACTGTGGATGCGCGCCAGGAAACGGCCGATCCACTCCAGCACTTCGGCATCGTCGAGTTCGGGCGGGCGCCCGCCGCGGCGCGGACTGACGCTGAAGGCAAAGCCGCCGAAGTGGTGCAGCGTCGTGCCGCCGAGCACCAGCGGCCCGACCGCCGGCACTTCGGCCGCCATCAGTTCATGGGAAAAGGCGTGTTCCTCCAGTATCTGCGGGTCGCTCCAGCGGCCCGGACGGTAGAACTTGGCCACCACGGCGCTGCCGTCTTCGAGCTGCACCTGGTAGACCCGGTTTTCGTACGACGACAAGGCGGTCAGGCGGCCGTCGCCGCGCAGACCGGTCGTCTCCAGCGCGTCGAGCACCAGGTCGGGCGTCAGGATTTCAAACGGGTGCATGCCGGACAACTTTTCGGTGGGTGACGCCATCGGGACATTGTCGGGCGAAAGCCGTACCAGCCCGCTTGCCAAGGCCAAATCGTTGACTTAAGATAAGTTCAACTAAGAAAGTAATTGGAGACGGCATTGGAGTCTGCGACCACCGCGGTGTCGGGCGCACTGAGCAACGATTTGCTCGGCAGCTGGCACCTCGTACGCTGGGAAATCAGTTATGGCGACGGTCGCGCGCCGACGCTGCCCTTTGGCGCGCAGCCCACCGGCATGCTCATCTACAGCCGCGACGGCAACATGAGCGCCTGCATCGCGCGCGCCGGGCGCGCCGGCCACTGACATGCCAACGAAAGGACCACTGCCATGAACACGCGCACCGCCCCGCAAGACCTGGCGCCCTTCGGCGAGGACCATGGCCCGCTGCTCACAGGGGTCTACGCTCCGGTGATGGATGAACTGGAGCTCAGGGACCTGAAGCCGGTCAAGGGCGTGATCCCGAATAACCTCAATGGCGTGTACCTGCGTGCCGGCCCGAATGCACGTTATGCGCCCAATGGCCGTTACCACCCGTTCGACGGCGACGGCATGGTGCATGGCGCGCACTTCGACAACGGCCACCTGACCTACCGCAACCGCTGGGTACACACCGACGGCTGGATGGATCTGCCGGGCCCGCGCCTGCCGCACGACATGGCCGTCACCGAACACTACTCGGTATTGCACGACCTGCCGCTGTTCCATGACCACGAGGCCATGGCCCTGGGCCGCCACAAGATCGAGTTCCATCCGGAAATGCACAGCCGTTTTGGCGTGTTGCCGCGTTTTGGCGCCAGCGACAGCATCCGCTGGTTCGACTTCACACCGTGTTACCTGTACCACGTGGTCAATGCCTGGGAAGAAGGCGACTGGGTGGTCATGGTGGGCTGCCGCTACATGCCGGCGCTCGACGCGCAGGGCGACATCGACGCCCAACGCACCGCCAGGGATGTGGCCGAACTCGTCATGCATGCCCGGTTGTGGGTGTGGAAGATGCAGGTCAAGACCGGAGAAACCGCCGAACATGAGCTCAACGCGAAATACAACGCCGAATTTCCGTCCTGCGACGGCCGCCTGACCGGCCGCAAGACGCGCTTCGGGTACCTGGTCGACCACTCCGAAACCGTCACCCTGCAATGGTCCGGTGTGCGCAAGTTCGACCTCGACACGGGCGCCGACCTGGGCGGCTGGTCCGACGACCCGCAACACAGCTGGTATTCGGAACCCTGGTTCGCCGAGGCCGATGCGCCGCAGGCCGAAGACCACGGTTACGTCATCAGCTTCCAGTGGAACGACGCGCGCAAACGCCAGACCCTGGATGTCTTCGACGCCAGGAACATCGGCCAGGGCCCGGTGGCGCAGGTCGAATTGCCGCAGCGCCTGCCGGCGGGCTTCCATGCCTGCTGGATCGAGAAAGACCGGCTGCAGCCGATGCGCTGAGTGCCGGGACAGGTCGGAAGCATTGCCATGCGACCCAACGATTTGCCAAGACACGCCATCCCGGCGCTCGACGGGAACAATGCGCCGGTGCACAGCGAGGATGTCTTCGACGACATGCCCGTCCTGGGCGAGGTGCCCAAGGATCTGAACGGCATCTATCTGCGCAATGGCCCGAATCCGTTTTTTGCACCGGATTGGCGTTACCACGCCTACGACGGCGACGGCATGCTGCATGCCATCCGGTTTCAGGCCGGCAAGGTGAGCTACCGCAATCGCTGGGTCCGGACGCAGGCCCTGCAGGAAGAACGTGTTGCCGGGCGCGCGCTGTGGAA
>JANLQZ010000199.1:0-1585 GCA_031368125.1 Betaproteobacteria bacterium | reverse complement strand
GTAAACACATGGGCCAGCACCTGCACGCTGGCGTCCGACAGGTCGCCGGCATCACCCTCGAAGGCCGCCAGCACCACGTCCACCCCATCCAGGCTGGTGCCCGACATGGCACCGCCAAAGATCTCCGTCGCCATAGGGCCCTTTCCCGCGCAATGCGGATCTTCGGTTCTCAATCGATCCCGCGCAGGCGCGGGTCCAGCCGGTCGCGCAGCCCGTCACCCAGCAGGTTGAAGCCGAGCGAGGCCAGCAGGATCGCCAGGCCGGAAAACAGGCTCGCCCAGGGCGCCATGAACATATACTCGCGCCCCTCCGACAACATGCGCCCCAGTGAGGGCGCCGGCGGCTGCGCGCCGATGCCCAGGAACGACAGGCTGGCCTCCAGCAGGATGGCGGTCGACAAGGACAGGCTGGCCTGCACCAGAATCACGCTCATCAAGTTGGGCATGATGTGGCGCACGATGATGCGCAGGTCGCCGGCGCCGAAGCTGCGCGCCGCCAACACGTAGTCGGCGCTGCGCAGCACCAGCGTGGGCGCGCGCATCAGCCGGGCAAAGATGGGGGAATAGACCACGGCGATCGCAACCACCGTCGACGCGGTGTTGGTGCCCAGGATGGCGATCACACCGATCGCCAGCAGGATGATCGGAAAGGCGAACAACACATCGGCCAACCGCATCACCACGCGGTCGATCCAGCCGCCCTTGTAGCCGGCCCAAATGCCCAGGCTGCCGCCCACCAGCAGCGCCGTGAACACGGCCGTGAACGCGATGCCCAGCGACGAACGGTAGCCGTGGATGATGCGCGACAACACGTCGCGCCCGAGCTTGTCGGTGCCCAGCAGATACTCGCCGCTGGGTGGCGCCATGCGTGCCTCCACCGCCTGGGCCACCGGGTCGTAGGGCGCCAGCAGCACCGCAAACACCGACACCAGCACCTGCAGCAGCACCAGGGTCAGGGCGAGCATGAGGATGGGATTGCGCACGAAGTCGCGCCCCACGTTGTCGAGCCACCGCGGCATCATGCAGGTACCCCGGCACGCTTGTCGATCACCCGGTACAGCAGGTCGATGATGGCGTTGATCACGACGAAACCGCAGGTCACCACCAGGATCGAGGTCTGGATCAGCGGGTAGTTGCGGTCGGCGATGGCGCCGAGCATGAGGCGCCCCAACCCCGGGATGGCAAACACCTGCTCCACCACGATCGCGCCGCTGAACAGGTAACCGGCCATGATGCCCAGCGCCGTCACGTAGGGAATCAGCGAGTTGCGCAGTGCATGCTTGAAGACCACCGTCCACTCGCCCAGGCCCTTCGAGCGTGCGGTGCGGATGTAGTCCTGCCCCAGCGCGTCGATCATGGCCGAGCGCATGATGCGTGCCAGGGAAGCGATGACCGGCAGCGCACAGGTCAGCGTGGGCAGGAACATGCGCTGCAGGTGCGACCACGGGTCTTCTGAAATCGGTGGTATCGACCCCAGGGTCTGCCAGTTCGGAAACCAGATCGCCCAGCCGAAGATGAGCAGTGCGCCGAGCCAGAACGCCGGCATGGTGACACCGGTGATGGTGATGAAGCGCATCACCACGTCG
>JANLQZ010000194.1:0-3945 GCA_031368125.1 Betaproteobacteria bacterium | reverse complement strand
CCAGGCATGCGGACTGCCGTCAATTTGCACCAGTTCCCCCAGTCGGCTACGCCGCTCGCGCGGGCTGTGAATGCGCCGCACGCGGGAACGCTTGGCTGTCCACAACCCGGCGTCCATCATCCAGCCGCGCAGGGTTTCGGTGCTGCCCGTGTAGCCGTGCTGGGCCGCCAGGTACTCGCACGCCAGAGTCGGTCCAAAGTCCGCGTAGTGCTCGCGAACCAGGCCCACAAACCGGTCTTGAACCGCAGGCGCAATGCGTCGGTTGCTCGGAGCACCCCAGCGCTTGGATACAGCCCCTTGGGCGCCGTCCAGGCGCACTGCGCGTGCCAGACGTTTGACCTGACGTACCGAGATGTTGAGCCAAGAAGCATGAGCCAAGAAGCAGCTTGACGCGATACCGTCCGGAAAATAGACTCATGCAAAAGCGCGGTGTTCGCGCCGGTCACCATGACCGGAACATTCGCTCATGCAAAAAGGGAAATAATGAAAACTCGCATCCTGTTGGCTGTTGTGACGAGCGCCGTGTTCACCGCATTGAGCGCTTGCACTGCACCCGGATCGGCGGCGCCCCCGGCCGACCTTGTGGTGATAAACGCACACGTGGTGACCGTCGATGCAATCTCCCCAGAAGCGCAGGCCGTCGCGATCCGGGGCGGGCGTTTCGTGGCGGTTGGATCGAACGCGCAGGTGCGCCAGCTGATTGGCAGCGCCACCCGTGTAATCGACGCAGGCGGTCGCACCGTCACGCCCGGGTTTGCAGACAGCCATCTGCATAACGCGGGCGGCGGGCCGGGCGTCGATCTGTCGCGCACGCGCTCGCTTGCCGAGCTGCTTGCCAAGGTCGACGAGCGTGTGCGCGCGTCCAAGCCAGGCGAGCTCGTAGTGAGCAACGCCGACTGGCACGAAGCGCAGTTGAAAGAGCAGACACTGCCGTTGCGGCGCGACCTGGACCGTATCGCGCCGAACAACCCAGTGGTGTTGATTCGGGGTGGCCACGAGTACATCCTCAACACCGCCGCGCTTGCGACGTGGGGAATTACCAAAGACACCCCAGTTCCGGCCGGCGGCGAAATCTCCCGTTACGACGACGGTGAACTCAATGGCGAACTGGTAGACAATGCGCGCGCGCTCGTCAAATTCCCACCCACACCGGCATTGCAGGTGGAGGCGTTGGCTGCGCAGCTGCGCCGCTTGCACGAGGTCGGGTTGACCAGCGTGCGGGTGCCCGGCAACCCCAACTCCGCCGCGGAGTGGAAGCTGTGGCAGGCGCTGAAGGCAAAAGGCGACCTGACGATGCGCGTCTCCTATAACTTCCGCATTTTTGATTTCGCCAATGTTGACCGCGTGCGCAGTACCATCGAAGGCTGGGGCGTGTTGCCGGGCGAAGGCGACGAATGGCTGCGGGTGGACGGAATCAAGACCCTCGTTGATGGCGGATTCGAAGGCGGCTGGATGCGCGAGCCGTATGCCGAGCCATTCGGCCGTAATGGCACTTATCGGGGCATCAACGTCGTGCCGGCCAGCGCTTACATCCCGGCGGTGCGCGAAATGAACCGGCTGGGTTGGCGGGTCACCACCCACGCGGTGGGCGATGCCGCTATCGATCTGGTGCTCGACGGTTACGAGGCGGCTGACCGGGACCGTTCGCTGGCCGGCAAACACTGGGTGATCGAGCACGCTTTCATCGCCCGGCCCGATCATTTTCCGCGCATCAAGAAGCTCGGTCTGGATATTTCAGTGCAAAACCACCTGTATCTGGCGGGGCCGAGCCTCGTCAAGTATTGGGGGCCGGAGCGCGCGGCGCGTGTCACGCCGGTGCGCGACATGCTGGACCAGGGATTTCTCGTGGCCGGCGGCACCGATTCGCCGGTGATCCCCTACCCACCGCTGTGGGCCTTCTACCATTTCGTGACGCGCGCCACCATCGCCGGAGGCGTGCTTGGCCCGGACCAGCGCATCACCCGCAAGGAGGCGCTGGAACTCCTTACGATCAACAACGCCAGGCTGACCGGCGAAGAAAAGATCAAAGGGTCGATCGAACCGGGCAAGCTGGCGGACCTGGCAATATTGTCCGGCGACCTGATGCGCGTGCCCGACGAGCAACTTGAAAAGATCGATGTGCTGCTGACAATCGTGGGCGGGCGCGTCGTGTACCAGAAGGCAGACACGACGTTTTAGAACTTGCCCGTGATCGGGGCGCGCGGCCACGCTGCGGATACCAGGCGCTACCGAGGCGTCATTTCGTGGGAAGCGTGGCGACCGTCTTCTGAGGCGCCTGCGCGCGGTAGCTCTTGTCAATCCAGTCCTGCAGCATCTGCATCGGAATTTTGGCGTCGTCGGCAAAGGTGGCAGTCACCCAACTGCTCTTTCCCAGGCCATAAGCCGTCGGTCGAGCAAAAGGCAGCTTCAAAGCCTTCGGCCAGGACGTCACCAGCTTGCACGAGATGCTGAAGGGTTCACCTTCTATGCTGAGATGCACAATGGTCTTGTCCCGAACCGCCAGGTCCAGGTGCCCTGGCCAGGGGCTCTTGGTGTGGCCTTGTGGGCAAGCGAGGCCGAATTCGCGCAGTTGCAGCAAAACATCGTCGGCAGACGTGGTGCGCGCCTCCTCGAAATAGCCATCTGGGGCCGAGTATCTCCCCCCGGTTGGTAGCGCAAGCACCTCCGCTTCTGCCTTTGTTTGCGTCTTCGATCCTTGCGCCGCAGTTTTGCGCCGGCGGCGGGCGCGTGACCGACCGTCGTGGTACGCGGGATCGGGTTGGCGTTTGCACCGGGGTGGGCGTGGTCTGAAACTTGCTAAGCTCCTGCCAGGAGCGAAACGTCCATGCATAAATTCGACGAGATGTATACGGCCATGCCCTACGAGTTCTTCTCGGCGGGCAAGCAGATCCGGGACCACTAAAAGATCTACGACGATTGGCTGGCGCGCCAGCCCGGCGACATGATGGCCAAGCGGCGCGAAGAGGCGGAACTGATCTTCAGGCGCGTCGGCATCACCTTCGCGGTCTACGGGGCGAAGGACGAGGATGGCGCCGGCACCGAGCGGCTGATACCTTTCGACCTGATCCCGCGCATCATCCCCGCGCACGAATGGGCCACGCTGGAGAAGGGCCTGGTGCAACGTGTCGCTGCGCTGAACCGGTTCATCCGCGACGTGTACCACGGGCAGGAAATCATCAAGGCCGGGCTGATTCCGGCCGACCAGGTGCTCAAGAACGCCCAGTTCCGCCCCGAGATGGTGGGTGTCAACGTGCCGGGAGACGTCTATTCGCATATCTCGGGGGTCGATATCGTGCGCGCACCCAATGCCCAGGGCGCGGGCGAGTACTACGTGCTGGAAGACAATCTGCGGGTGCCCAGCGGCGTGAGTTACATGCTCGAAGACCGCAAGATGATGATGCGGCTGTTCCCGGAACTGTTCAGCGCCCACCGGGTCGCGCCGGTAGCCCACTACCCCGACCTGCTGCTCGAGACCCTTCGCTCGTCGAGTCCGCCCACCACGGCCGAGCCGACCGTGGTGGTGCTGACGCCGGGCATGCACAACAGCGCCTATTTCGAACACGCGTTCCTGGCGCAGCAGATGGGCGTGGAACTGGTCGAGGGACAGGACCTGTTCGCCAAGGACAAGTTCGTCTACATGCGCACCACGCGCGGGCCCAAGCGGGTCGACGTGATCTACCGCCGCGTCGACGACGACTTCCTCGATCCGCTGGCGTTTCGCCCCGACTCGTCGCTGGGCTGTGCCGGCCTGCTCGAGGTCTACCGCTCGGGGCACGTCACGATCTGCAATGCGGTCGGCACCGGTGTGGCGGACGACAAGTCGATCTATCCCTACGTGCCCAAGATGATCGAGTTCTACCTGGGTGAAAAACCGATCCTCAGCAACGTGCCCACCTTCATGTGCCGCAACAAGGACGACCTGCAGTACACCCTGGCGAACCTGAA
>JANLQZ010000147.1:0-2210 GCA_031368125.1 Betaproteobacteria bacterium | reverse complement strand
GTTGTGCGGCGGGATGTTGGTGGCCATGCCGACGGCGATACCACCCGAGCCGTTCACCAGCAGGTTGGGCAGCTTGCTGGGCAGGACCAGCGGCTCCTTTTCGGAACCGTCGTAATTGGGCCCGAAATCGACCGTCTCCTTGTCGATGTCGGCCAGCATTTCATGCGTGATCTTGGCCAGCCGGATTTCGGTGTACCGCATCGCCGCGGCGTTGTCGCCGTCGACCGAGCCGAAGTTGCCCTGGCCATCCACCAGCATGTGGCGCATCGAAAAATCCTGCGCCATGCGCACGATCGTGTCGTAGACCGACTGGTCGCCGTGCGGGTGGTATTTGCCGATCACGTCGCCGACGATGCGGGCCGACTTCTTGTACGCCCGGTTCCAGTCGTTGTTGAGTTCGTGCATGGCAAACAACACACGCCGATGCACCGGCTTGAGGCCGTCGCGCGCATCCGGCAACGCGCGGCCCACGATCACGCTCATGGCGTAATCCAGGTAGCTTCGCCGCATTTCCTCTTCAAGACTGATTGGCAGGGTTTCTTTGGCGAACTGGGTCATGAAAAGGGCTTTTCGACGGGAAACGCCGATTTTAG
This sequence comes from Betaproteobacteria bacterium, assembly GCA_031368125.1. Taxonomy (GTDB): domain Bacteria; phylum Pseudomonadota; class Gammaproteobacteria; order Burkholderiales; family Burkholderiaceae_C; genus CAISIP01. Next base: position 1,617 of record JANLQZ010000147.1, on the reverse strand, counting down.
GGCCTGGCGATTGTCGTTAACTGGCAACAAAAGCTGGTGATCGGGACTTAGTCCTACACGATCGCGGCCCGTTCTGGCTTGTCTGCCGATATGTGTATGGCACAATACAAAGCATGCCTTGGGTGGTGGTCACCAGAGGCTCCTAACACCTCGCAGCGTCGCTGCGGCTTTTTGTCTCAACGAGGAGAACCATGAAAAAACTGAACAAAGTGGCAATGTTGTTCGCTACTGCAGCACTTGCTACCGCGGCTGGCGCCCAAACAATCGATAACTGGCGCAATGGCAGCTCCGAGTTGGTCTGGAAGAACGGCAGCAACGAATTGTGCTGGCGTGACAACTTCTGGACTCCTGCTACCGCGGCTGCGGGTTGCGACGGTGCCATCATGGCGCCCAAGCCTGCGCCGGCACCTGCCCCGGCACCTGCGCCGGCACCTGCCCCGGCACCTGCCCCGGCACCTGTGGCTACGCCTGCTCCGGCACCGGCTCCTGCTCCGGCCCCGGCTCCCCAGCCACCTGCAGCCACCAAAGTGACCTACGCTGCAGACGCGTTCTTCGACTTTGACAAGTCGGTGCTCAAGCCGGAAGGCAAAGCCAAGCTGGACGATCTGGTCGGCAAGGTCAAGGACATCAACCTGGAAGTCGTGATCGCCGTGGGCCATACCGACTCCGTCGGCAGCGATGCCTACAACCAGAAGTTGTCTGTGCGTCGTTCGGAAGCCGTGAAGGCGTACCTGGTGTCCAAGGGCATTGAAAAGAACCGTGTCTACACCGAAGGCAAGGGCGAGAAACAACCGGTCGCCGACAACAAGACGACCGAAGGCCGCGCCAAGAACCGCCGTGTAGAGATCGAAGTCGTCGGTACCCGCGCCAACAAGTAACTGGCAACAGCCACCGCAAGCATTCGTTGCAGAATGCTTGGACAGACCCCGCTTCGGCGGGGTTTGTCGTTTCTGAATCCAAACCCGATGGCCCTGCGACGAAGGACCATCCCCCTATTGCCGATAATCCCGCAATGACCTCGAGTACCAACGTCGATCCGGCCGAATTGGCCAAATTCTCCGACCTCGCCCACCGGTGGTGGGACAAGGAAAGCGAGTTCCGGCCGCTGCATCAGATCAACCCGTTGCGTCTGGAATGGCTCGCAGAGATCTTTCCGCTGAACGGCAAGCAGGTGCTCGATGTCGGTTGTGGCGGCGGAATCCTCGCCGACGCGATGGCGCGAAGGGGGGCACAGGTGCTCGGCATCGATCTCGCCACCAAGGCCCTTCGGGTGGCCCAACTGCACGCCCTGGAGGCGCAGACCCCCGACGTCGCCTACCGCGAGGTCAGTGCAGAGGCATTGGCGCTCGAGCACCCGGGAACCTATGACGCTGTCACCTGCATGGAGATGCTGGAGCATGTGCCTGACCCGGCATCGGTGGTTCAGGCTTGCGCGGCGTTGGTTAAACCGGGCGGGTGGGTCTTTTTTTCCACGCTCAATCGCAGCGCGAAGTCGTTCCTGTTCGCCATCGTTGGTGCGGAATATGTGCTGAACCTGCTGCCGCGCGGCACGCACGCCTATGCGCGGCTGATACGCCCGAGTGAACTGGCACGCCATTGCCGCGCCGCCGGGTTGGA
>JANLQZ010000124.1:0-2049 GCA_031368125.1 Betaproteobacteria bacterium | reverse complement strand
CGGCCAGATGCCGCTGCAGGCGGCGCTGGCCGAGTTCATCGAGATGGGGCATTTCGCCAGCGCGCTGCGCCGCGCCCGCGCCAGTTACGCGCAGCGCCGGCGCTGCCTGCTCGAAGCGCTGGCGCCGTGCCTGGCGGCCGGTGCATGGATCAGCGGCGCCGAGCAGGGCCTGCACCTGTGCCTGCGCCTGCCCGCCACACTCGACGACAAGCACATCAGCCGCCGGATCGCCCAGCTCGGGATGACCGTGCGGCCGCTGTCTTCCTATTGCCTGCGCCGCGACGACCTGCGCGGGCTGGTGATCGGTTACGGTTATGCGCCTCTGGAAAAGATCGAGCGCTTCGGCCCGGCGCTGGGACGCGCGATCGCGGCCGAACTCACATCGCGTCGCGCAACAGCTGGTACCACATCGCGAGCGCCAGACCTGGTGTCCTGAGCCACGCGCCGCCCGGGAAATTGCGGTGCCGCAGCCGGGCGAACAGGTCGAAGCGCTCGGCCTGCCCTGCCACCGCCTCGGCCACCAGGCGCCCTGCCATTCCGGTCAGGGCCAGACCATGGCCGCTGAAACCCTGCAGGTAATACAGGTTGCCGCCCAGCCGACCGAAGTCGGGCGCGCGGTTCATGCTGATGTCCACGAAGCCGCCCCACACGAATTCGATCGGCACCTGCGCCAGCGCCGGGAACACCCGGGCCATGCGCGAGCGCATGGTCGACTCGAGCTGGCGCGGTGTGTTGGTGGTGTAACTCACGCGCCCGCCGAACAACAGCCGGCGGTCGGCGCTGAAACGGAAGTAGTCGAGCACGAAATTGTTGTCGCTCACGGCCGCCGCGCCGGGGATCAGGCGCGCGCACAACTCGGCCGAAAGGGGTGTCGTGGCCACCATGTAGGTGCCGACCGGCATCAGCCGTGGTTGCAGTTCGGGCGCGACCCGCGGCCCGTACTCGCCCAGGGTGCAGTTGCCTGCCAGCACCGCGAAACGCGCGCTCGCTTCGCCCGCGGCCGTGACCGCCCGCAGCGTTGCTCCGCGCCGCAGGTCCAGCACCGCCGACCGTTCGTATATCTGCACGCCGAGTTCGCGTGCGGCGTGCGCCAGGCCCAGCCCGTACTTGAGCGGGTGCAGGTGGCCCGAATGGTTTTCGAAGGCGGCCGCGCAATAACGCGGGCTCTGGATATAGGCCTGCACCGCGGCGCCGGTGGCGTAGTCGCAGTGCAGCCCGTATTCGCGCTGCATTGCCTGGGTTTCGGCCTCCAGCGCGCGCGCCTTGCGCGGCGAGTCGGCGACATGCAGGTAACCGTGCACGCGGTCACACGCAATGCCAAACCGCGCGATGCGTTCGTCGATCAGCGCGACCGCCTGCACCGAGATGTCCCACGCGCGGCGCGCGTCAGCGCGGCCGAGCTGCGCCTCCAGCGGCGCCTGTCCGCAGGCGAAACCGGCGATCGCCTGGCCGCCGTTGCGCCCCGAGGCGCCACTGCAGATGCGGTCGGCTTCGAGCACGACCACGCTGTACCCGCGCTGTGCCAACTCGATCGCCGCCGACAGGCCGGCATAGCCCGCCCCCACCACCAGCACGTCGGCCCCCACCGAACCCTGCAACGGCGCCGTCGCGGCCGGGCGCTGCACGCTGGCCTCGTAATAATTGCGCTGGTTGAGCTGGGTGTCGGACCCGCGAATGGAGCGGCTCCACAAGCGCATGCTCACGCTCCCGGCGAAAGCGGCGCCGTGACCACACCGGGCACCGGGGCAGCGCCCTTCGCCACCTGTCCGCACAGGTAGGTCCATACCAAAGCGCTGGCCGCCTGGCTGGTGAGTTCGGCATGGTCGTAAGCCGGCGCCACCTCGACGCAGTCCATGCCCACCATGTTCAGGCCGGCCAGTTCCTCGAGCAGCGTCATCACCTGCGAACTGCTCAGCCCACCCGGCTCGGGCGTGCCGGTGCCCGGGGCAAAGGCCGGGTCCAGACAATCGATGTCGAGCGTCAGGTAACATGGCCGCGCGCCAATGCGCCGCAGTATCTGCGCCACCACCGGCTGTAATGCGGCGCCGT
>JANLQZ010000038.1:0-2088 GCA_031368125.1 Betaproteobacteria bacterium | reverse complement strand
GGTGGCGTCGAGGTTGAATTGTTCCTTCTTGAGGTTGCGGTTGCGCAGCGTGATCTCGCACACCTCGAAGGTCACGCCGCGCGCCTTGAGCGCACTCACCAGCGAGCCGTAGTCGATGTTCGGATCCTTGGCGTCCTTGGCACCTTCCATCAGGAAGTCGACGCCGTTCGCATGGGTCACCACGGCGATCCTGGTCTCGGGGGCGACGTCGAGGTGGTTGCGGATATTGCGCAGCCCCTTGGTGGCCTGGGCTGCCGCATCGTCGATGTGGTAGACCACCTTGTCCTGCGCGAAGGCGGCGCCGAAGACCAGCAACGACGCCAGCAGCGGAAGGAAGAACCGGACAATTGCGCGCATGGATGCCCCTTTAAATTAGTACCAGCTAATATTTAAACACAATCCAGCGCATTCGGTGGCGCTTGTCATGCACGCGTGGCAGTCGGCCGGCGGGTTGGCTCCGGGGCAGCGCTCGCTGGTGAACCTTCGCTGTGCGAGTTGCGCCGCGAGCTTGCTTGGGGGCGGCCCGGCGCCGCGCTCACGCCGAGTTTCTTGCGCCAGCCCGGAAACAGGGCGTCGGCATCGCCCGGAAAGGATTCGAAGGCGCGCGCGAATTCGCGGTGCTCCCTGGCCCATTGCACCGGCTCGGCGCCCGCCTTCCAGCATTGGTACGCCTGCTTGAGCGAAATCGCTCCAGCCGCCGGGCTGTCGATGTGCCCGTACGAGCCGCCGCCCGCGGTGTTGACGACGTTTCCATGCCCCAGGTTCTGGAAGAAGCCGGGCAGGCGCAACGCGTTCATTCCGCCCGAACTGATAGGGGTCGTGGGCTTCATTCCGTACCACTCCTGGTGGTAGGCGGGGCCGCTGTAGCTGTCGCGCTCGATCGCGTACGCAATGGCGCGGTCGTCCCGGCCGCCTTCCATCTTGCCGTACCCCATGGTGCCGACATGGATGTCCGATGCGCCCTACAGGCGAGCCATCTTGGCCAGCACGAACGCGTCATAACCCCGCTTGGCGCTGGGGGAGGTGATCATGCCGTGCCCGGCGCGGTGGTAATGCAGGTACTGGTTGGGGTACTGGCGGAGCGCCGTCGTCACCATGCCCGGTCCGCCCACGAAGCCATCCACCAGGAACGCCAGCTTGTCGGCGTCCGGGCCGAAGGCGGCCAGCGCGAAGTCGGCGCGGGCGCACATCTCGTAATGGTCGTCGGCCGTGCGCCAGTGACAACTGTTGCGCCAGTGACAACCATTGCGCCAACAACAACCGTTGCCGCAATGACAACCTGCGACGGAATGACGATTTCCGCTGGCATGGTGCACGACCGCAACGTCCCGCAAGCAGACCTTGAAGCGGCAAAAGTTGTGCGGGTGGTGTGCGAGATGGTTCAATCTGTGCCGTAGCCCAGCCAAGCCCAGCCCAGCCCAGCCCAGCCCAGCCCAGCAGCACCATTACCCCAGTCACACCGACGCCCGGCTTCGATCTGCTCTTGTTCGACCTCGACGGAACGCTGGTTGAAACGGCGCCCGAGATTTGTGATGCGGTGAACGACACGCTGCGGGCCCTGCGGCTGCCACCGGTCACGCTGGAGCGGGTGTGCCGCTGGATCGGCCAGGGCACGCGCGAATTGCTGGTGCAGGCATTGGCCAGTGCGACCGATACTGCCGTAGATGCCGTACGCGCAGCGCCGTCGCTGGGCGCGACCGTGGCGCGCTTCGACCATTGCTACCGCGCCCGGGTCGGCACCCGCAGCCAACTGTATCCGCAGGTGCGCGAGGTGCTGCAGGCGCTGCGCGAACAGGGGGTGTGGCTGGTCGTGGTCACCAACAAGGAAGAGCGTTATACCCATGCCGTGCTGGATGCGCACCAGTTGACGCCGCTGTTTGACCGCGTCGTCAGCGGCGATAGCCTGCCCACAAAGAAGCCGCATCCGGCCGGCGTCCTGTCGTGTCTGGAGCAGTTCCGCGTGGCCCCTCAGCGTGCCCTGTTCGTGGGCGATTCTTCGATCGACGTGGCCACCGCGCGCAATGCGGGTGTGGCGGTGTGGGCGCTGCCGTATGGCTACAACATGGGCGAGCCGATAGCGGCCTGCGG
>JANLQZ010000017.1:0-2308 GCA_031368125.1 Betaproteobacteria bacterium | reverse complement strand
CGCTCGCTGCCTGCGGCCACGCTGCCGAAGACGAAGGCCAGCGCCACCTTCTTGCCCAGCGGCAGCAGTGCGCTGCGCAGCACGTCGGCCAGGCCGGCCGTCTTGCGCAGCAGGCCCGCCAGCTCGGCGAACACCGGGCTTGCGGAATTGGCGCGGTAGTGCACCTGGCGCCCCACCTCCTGCCGCAGCAGCACGCCCAGGTCAGCGAGCGCGCGCAGTTCGCGATGCAAGGAGCCGGCCGACGCGCCTGTGCGCCGTGCCAGTTCATGCACGTGCAGCGAGTCCTCGGGGTGCAGCAGCAGTGTGCCCAGCACGGCCGAGCGCGTTTGCCCGAGGAGGTGGGTGGCGATCGACGTCATGTAGCCTATTTTGCTACAAATGGAGCAATTTTGAGAACGATCCGCCGCAGCGGTTCCAGAGTTTCTGGACCAGGGTGAAGGCGTTCAATTGGCGTCTTGTTATTCGACCCGGTACCGCTGCTGCGGATGGCTCGGATGATGGGGATACAGGAGCTGCAAGACGCCCTCCTTCAACATCGGCGTCAGGTAGTGGTTCTGCAGGCTCGCGGGCGCGCGGCCGAGCAACTCGCTGAGCTCGGTCAGCGAGAGGGGCTGTGCGGCGCAGAGCTCCAGGATGACCTGGCGCAATGCCTGCGGTTGGATTCGCCGGCGCGCCCGTACCGGCTCTGCCAAGGCGCGTAGCGTTTCGCTGTGTTGGGGCTCGCCCGGCTTATGTTGGGGGCTGTCGGCCCTATGTTGGGAGCTTGGCTCCTTATGTTGGGAGCTCGGCACGCTGCCCACCTGATCGACGAACAAGTCCATCCCGCGTTGCTTCGGCCAGCGGTAGCGCGTGCCGCGCCCGTGCCCGTCCTTTTCCAGCCAGCCGGCTTCCACGAACTGCTTGAGGCGCACACCGATCTCGCGCGGATGCTCCGCCCGATAAGGCTGGATGTCGGCGTTGCCGATCTCGTCGAAGCGGTGCGCCAGCATCAGGATCACACGGCCCAACTCATCGAGCCCCTGGTACGCGTCACCCACGATGGCGCGCAACTCCTGCTCCACGTCGCTGGGAATCATGCTCGCCAGCGGCAGCCACACCCGCGTCATCTCCAGGGCCGGGTTCTCGGCCACCAACGGAATCATCCAATGCTGCTCGCGCCACGCGCGCAGGATCTTCTGGAATCCGGAGCCGGCCTTCTCACCCAGGCCCAGCATCTGGAACATCTTCTGCACGTTGGGGTTGCGCGGGTCGCTCACGCCACCCTGGTACAGCACCTCACGCGGAATGCGCAGCCGTCCCGGGTTGAAAAAGACAAACGCGTCCTGCCGCTTGATCACCGTGATGGGTCGCGATGACTGATGGTCGGCGTGGATCAGCGTATTGACCAACGCCTCGCGCAACGCTTCATGCACATGCGTCTCGGCAATGCGCGTGGCTTGCGGGTCGAGCTTGAACGGCACGTCCAGCCCTTCGACCAGCCGCGGGTACACGCGGTAGTAGAAGTTGAACAGGTTCGGTGCCCACTTGCCGTCCAGGGTGACGCGGTGAGTCCAGCGCTGCTCGGGGTCAGCGGAAAGCTGCTCCTGATAGTCGACGTGGTAATGCGGCAGGGCGTCGAGCAAGCCGCGCTCGCTGCCGAACATCAGCAACCCGGCCAGGGTCAGCCCCTCTCGGCCGCTCACGCGATCCCGTCGCCATCCACCCAGCCGCTCCAGGAGGGCCCGGTCATCCATTGCGAGAAACGGGTGGTCCGGATCGTGCGACGCAAAACGGTTGCGATAGGCCTTCAGCGATTCAGTATCCAGGTCTGCCAGCCCGAAGCCTTCGAGGACAGTGCCGTCCTGCGGCTCGTCGCTGGCATCGCGCAGCATCTGCCGCACCTCCGCCTTGGTGCAGTGATAGTCGCCCTCGAAATTGCGCTTGTAGGTTCCCGTCAGCGGGTTGCCATTGACGAAGACCGGCCGCTGCGCGCGCGCCGCACGGCGCACCGTGATCAGAAGCAGATCGCGGCCGTCAACCGGCACCACCTGCACGTCGCCCTCGGTACAGATCGCCGGGCTGAACTTCTGCGGGTTGTTGTGCCCGTCCCAGAAGGCCTTGATCAGCTTGCCCGGCGCACGCACGCCCACCAGTTCGTGCTTGTCTCCTTTCTCGGCGACGCCGAGCACCACGGTGCCGCCCTCGGTGTTGGCGAACGCGGAGACCGTTTCCCACAGCGACTTCGGCAGGCCGCCTTCGGCGAGCTTGAACTCGACGTCCTGGTCCTCACCGAGATCGAGGCGCTGCAGCAGGTGTTCGATGTTCATGG
>JANLQZ010000014.1:0-2133 GCA_031368125.1 Betaproteobacteria bacterium | reverse complement strand
ACCGAGCAGCGGCTGGACGACCGCACCCTCGAGTTCGGCATGATCAACCAGCGTTATGCCGCGCGCAAGTACCGCTACGCCTACAGCGCGGTGCAGGTGCCGGGCTGGTTCCTGTTCAACGGCTTCGTCAAGCACGACCTGTCGACCGGGCAGTCGTGGCAGATCGCGCTGCCCGAAGGCCAGTACGCCAGCGAGGCACCGTTCGCCCCGCGCACCAACGCCCGCGACGAGGACGACGGTTACCTGGTGAGTTTCATCACCAACGAGAACACGCAGCGCTCGGAGGCGCTGCTGATCGACTGCAAACACTTCGCCGACGCTGCGGTGTGCCGCATCGAGCTGCCGCACAAGTTGTGCAGCGGCACCCATTCCTGCTGGGCCAATGGCGCCGACGTGCGCGACGGCCTGTTGAGCGGCACATGAAAACCGCACTGCTGCTGGCGGGCGCCGTGTTGTGGCTGGTGTGGGTAGCCGGCCTGCTGGTGTTTCGCCGCCGCCCCGAGTTGCGGGTCGGCACGCTGCGCGAGTTCGTCTACCCGGTGGCCGCGCTGGTGATCACGCTGGTGTGGGAACTCTCCAACCGGTCGACCTTCGGCTTCGGATTTCTGTCGCTGTACATGCGCGCCGGGCTGATCACCGGCGTCTTCCTGTCGGCGGTCTGGCTGCTCAGCCTGCTGCGGCGCGACAGCGGCATCATGGACGTGGCTTATCCGCTGGCGGTCGCGATTCCGGTCGTGGTGCTGGTCACACGGCGCGGCAACTGGTCGGCGCACGAGTGCGTGGTGGTCGCGCTGGTCGCACTGTGGAGCCTGCGCCTGTCGGTCCACATCGGCTGGCGCAACGCGGGCCATGGCGAAGACGGCCGTTATGCCGCATGGCGCCAGCGCTTCGGCCGGCACTGGTGGTGGTGGAGTTTCTTCCAGGTATTCGCGATGCAGGGCGCGATGGTCTGGTTGTGGTACATGGGCCTGGCGATGGCGGTGCATGCCGGGCCGGCCGGCCTGGGCTGGCAACTTGCGCTCGCGGTGCCGCTGTTCGTGCTGGGCTTCGGCTTTCAGGCGGTCGGCGACCTGCAGCTCGAACGCTTCAAGAGGCAGCGTGGCGACCGCAGCATGGTGCTCGACACCGGCTTGTGGGCGCTCACACGCCACCCCAATTATTTTGGCGAGGCCATGGTCTGGTGGAGTTTCGGCGCGCTCGGGCTGGTCCACCCCTGGGGCTGGGTCGCGCTGGTGTGCCCGCTCTACGTCACCTGGTTCATGAGCGCCGGTTCGGCCACGCCGATGCAGGAGCGTTACCTTGCCAAGACCAAACCCGCCTACGCCGGCTACACGCAACGGGTGCCCAGGTTCTTCCCGTGGGGCAGTAGGCGATGAGCACCGCCGGACCCTCCCGAGGCGCGAACGGATCCCCGGCAGGCCGCGAACCGCATGCAGCGGGCGAGCGTGCCGGCCGCCTCCCCTTGCGCGGCCGCGCCGCGATCGTGACCGGTGCCGGCAAGGGGCTGGGGCGCGCCTACGCGATGCATCTGGCGGCTTGCGGCGCGTCGGTGCTGGTCAACAACCACCGCCACCCCGCACAGACGGACGAGCAGACCTCGGCCCGGCAAACCGTCGACGCGATCCGCGCCGCCGGCGGCACGGCGCAGCCCGACTGGAGCGACGTCAGCAACCCGCACAGCGGCCAGTCCATGGTCGCGCATGCGCTGACGGCTTTTGGCCGCCTCGACATCGTGGTCGCCAACGCCGGCATCGACCGGGTCGGCAGCTTCGGCAAGCAACGCATGGAAGACTTCCGCGCCGTGTTCAACGTGGGCTTCTTTGGCAACCTGCACCTGGCGCATGCCGCCTGGCCGCACCTGCTGCAGCAGGCTTATGGGCGCGTGGTGCTGACCACCTCGAGCGCCGGGCTGTACGCCAACCATGGCCAGGCCGCCTATGCCAGCGCCAAGGCGGCCGTGATCGGCCTGGTGCGCGCACTGGCCATCGAAGGGCGCCGGCACGGCGTGCTGGTCAACGCCATCGCACCGTACAGCTACTCGCAGATGACGGCGCCCTACATGGACGCCGACGTGGCGCGTGCCTTCGATCCGGCCCGGGTGGCGCCGCTGGTGGGCTGGCTGGCCAGCCAGGA
>JANLQZ010000976.1:0-1897 GCA_031368125.1 Betaproteobacteria bacterium | reverse complement strand
GGAAATGCTGGCGGCGCAATCGTGCCATGGCACCCAACCGGACGTGGTGGTTGCCTGTGTTGGCGGCGGCAGCAACGCCATGGGCATCTTCTACCCCTACATCACGCATGAAGCAACCCGGCTGATTGGCGTCGAGGCCGCGGGCGAAGGGCTCGATAGCGGCAAACACTCTGCATCGTTGCAGCGCGGCAGTCCAGGAGTCCTGCACGGCAACCGTACTTACATCCTTCAGGACGACAATGGGCAGGTGACGGAAACGCACAGCATCAGTGCCGGGCTGGATTACCCGGGCGTCGGGCCAGAGCATGCGCTCCTCAAGGATATCGGCCGCGCCGAGTACGTTGGCATCACCGACACGGAGGCGCTGGCCGCGTTCCACTACCTTTGTCGGACCGAGGGCATCATCCCTGCCCTCGAGTCCAGCCATGCGGTCGCATATGCCATGAAACTGGCCAGAGAAATGCGCCCGGATCAGTCGATACTGGTCAATCTGTCCGGGCGAGGCGACAAGGACATCGGTACCGTGGCCGACCTCAGCAATGCCGACTTCTATTGCCGGCCGAGTTGCCGGGGACAAGCAGTCAAGGGTGCGGCCACCGTCGCATTGCCAGGCCAGGGCAGGCAACCATGAGCCGCATCAGCAGCACCTTTTCGGCACTCAAGGCGCTAAACAGAACTGCGCTGATTCCTTATGTCACGGCGGGCTTCCCGTTCGCGGATATCACGCCGCGATTGATGCATGCAATGGTTGGCGCCGGTGCGGATGTGATCGAACTCGGGGTTCCGTTTTCAGACCCCAGCGCCGACGGCGCAGTGATCCAGAAGGCGGGCGACCGGGCATTGGCAGCCGGCATCGGACTGCCCCAGGTACTCGACATGGTCCGAACTTTTCGCGCGGCAGATTCCGCGACGCCGGTCGTGTTGATGGGTTATGCCAATCCGATCGAACGCTACGACCAGCGCCGCAAGTCGGACGGCACAAGCAGCGCGTTCGTCCGGGATGCAGCCGAAGCCGGTGTCGATGGCCTCCTGGTTGTCGACTATCCACCTGAAGAATGCGCCGGCATCGCAGCAGAACTCAAGGCCCGTGGCATGGACCTGATCTTTTTGCTTGCACCCACCAGTACGCCGGCGCGGATGGCGCAGGTGGCCCAGGTGGCGAGTGGTTATGTCTACTACGTCTCGCTCAAGGGCGTCACCGGTGCCGGCACGCTCGACACTGCCGCGGTCGAGGCCATGCTGCCGTCGATTCGCAGGCACGTGCATATACCGGTTGGTGTCGGCTTCGGCATCCGCGACGCGCAGTCGGCTTGCGCCATTGCGCGGGTCGCAGACGCGGTGGTCATCGGCAGCAAGATCATCCAGTTGATCGACAATCTGCCGCGCGCAAGGGTCGTTCCGGCCGCAGTCGAATTTCTGACCGGCGTCCGCGCCGCGCTGGACGCACAATCGGATGCATCCGCAAGTACCAAGCAAGGAGCAACCCCATGAGTTGGCTTGAGAAACTTCTACCGCCAAGAATCCAGCACACCGACCCTGCCGATCGGCGCAGCGTACCCGAGGGTTTGTGGATCAAGTGCCCGAGTTGCGAGACCGTGCTGTACAAGACCGATCTGGAGCAAAACCAGAACGTCTGCCCTACCTGCAGCCATCACCACAGAATCGGTGCCCGCGCACGCCTGAATCTCTTTCTCGACCACGAGGGACGGTTCGAAATTGGTCAGGAAGTCCTGCCCGTCGACGCACTCAAGTTCAAGGACAGCCGCAAATACCCGGAGCGGCTCAAGGAGGCAATGGAAAACACCGGTGAAACCGATGCGCTGGTGGTCATGGGCGGTGCCGTGCATAACATCAGCCTGGTAGTCGCCTGCTTCGAATTCGACTTCATGGGCGGCAG
>JANLQZ010000970.1:0-11378 GCA_031368125.1 Betaproteobacteria bacterium | reverse complement strand
AATGCCGACATCATCCACACCGGGCGCCTGTCCAATGCCTCCGACGCGCGCGACCTGGCGGACTCCCTGGGGGTGGGATTTCGTGACCTGCTGTCCATGCCCGACCTGGAATGGATTGAAAAAAACGCCGAATCCATGCAGCCAACGCGCGGCAAACTAAATTTCTCGACCAGGCCGAAAAAGTCGGCGATTCCTAAGGGCGCGTCCTAAGGGGTGAATTTTGACGTGGCAAAAAGTCTGCGGGACCATTCGCGCACTGCTTCACCGTCAACCTTTCACCAGGACCCCAACCATGGACACTTCCAAGCTCATGCCCATAGCCATTGCCCTTGGCATCTGCTACGGCGTCGCCTACTTCGTCAAAAACCCGATGGTCAAGGCGGCAGCCTACGGCACCATGGGCGTGATCGTCGCCAAACAGGTCCCCTACGTGCAGGTCGCGCTGGCCTGATCTGCCACCGCTCGGCACGACTCAACTCCCTGGGGAAATCATGAACAAACAAATCGCGCTTGATCCGTTCCAAAGTGTGCCCACCACGGGCATTGCCATCAACGACCTGAACAAGTTGCTCGGCTCGGTAGTGGAAAAAATCAAGCTCACGCTGGGCGGCACCTTTACGCGCGCCATGATCACGCTGGTGCAATTGAAATTGAACGGCAAGGTCGTATTCGAGACCACCGGTACCCGACTCGATTCGTCCGCCCTGTACAACGGCATGACGTCGGACGTGACGATCCTGAACCTCGACTTCATGGACCGTAAGGCAGTGACCGTGAACGCCCGTCAGGCCGGGTCCTACGACCTGTCGAAGAAGTCCGGCATCGTCAGTGCCCGCCTGGAGATCACGATCGCGGGCGCAACGGCCCCCACCCTGATCGGCATCGCCGACGTGTCGCCGCCCACCGACGACCCTAACGAAGAGGGCATACGCTGGCTGCTGTCGCGCAAGCACAGCAACACGCAGGTAATCGGCGCGTCCGGCACCTATGCCCTGCAAATCCCGCACATCGACCCGGCTGGTGGTGGCTCCAACTACCGGCGTGTGTACATCTTTTCCGCCACCTGCACCGCCATCAAGACCGTGCGCGAAGGTATTGCCGAGCACGAGGTTTTGAAGCTGCAAAACGAAGCATCCCAAAAGGACAACTTCAAGCTGCCGCAGGCCAACCTGATCGTGTTCGACCCGGTGCAGGACGGCCAGCTGCAGGGCCGCACCTGGGACACACGGCCCGGCTCGGGCGTGCGCTCGGCGCAGTTCTACGGCACCTTCTCGGCCGGCGAAACGATCACCATCGAAACCGACGAGCTGATCCCGTTCGGCGCCTATTGATCGAGCGGCCATGACGCAAGACGACCTGATCTCGGCGCAGGATGAACAGCGCACCAAGCGCGCGTTCATCTCCTTCCTGACCACGGCGCTGGGCTCTGACCAGACGCTGGCCAGCCAGGACGCCTACGCCGTGAACTTGCCGCGCCAGTACCAGACCATTGGCCTGAACGGCGCCGATGGCGTGGAGGGTGCGCCGCGCTCCAGCATCCAGCAGGCCGCTTCTGTTACGCCTGTCATGTTGATCCTTGGCTTGGTGGCGCTGTTTCTGGTCTTGCGGGCGTGAAGCCATGGCCGCGCTTCCGTCCATACCCGGCCTGAACCTGCCGGGCCTCACCTCCCTTCCGAGCATGAGCAGCTCGGCCAACTCCGCACTTGATACCTCTGGATCGCTGTACCACGCCAGCGGCAACGGAGACTGGGTGGTCAACCTTGCGGGCTCTGCGCCATCGGCTCAGGTAGCGGGTTCTGGCGCTTTGTTGTGGATTGCCCTGGCACTGGGGGCCGCATGGCTGCTGCTCAAGCGCTGAAAGCTGTTCCCTGGACGCCTGAGGCGGTCGAGGCCTTTGCGCCCTGCTGCGATACGGACCCCTTCGGCCCTTTGCTGTCCCCGCGCGAGCTGTTGCACGACTCCTACCTCCATGAATACCACCACGGTCTGGATGAAGCACTGATTGCGATCAAACGCCATGTCACATCCGGCGGCTGCCGGGTGCACTTGCAAGGATTGGTCAACATGGACAAGCTGCACCCGTTGCGCAGCGGTCATCTGATGCAAAGCGTGGAGGCGCTTGCCCGCGCCTATCAGGCCGACGTTTTGACCATGTGTACCCAGCACAAGGCGATGGCTGCCGCCTGCGGGCGCTGGGGCGGGCATATCTCCGGCGCCGTGATCGCGAAGTACCTGGTATGAGCAGCTCCGAAAGCTCCAGCAGCGCAGCGACCAACCAGACCGACAACCGCCGGGTGATCGGCGAGCGCGGCATCAGCGCGGAAAACTCCACCGTCAACGTGACCACGCTCGATGCCCAGGTGGCGAACCACGCCATCAGCGCGACCTCCGACGTCAGCATCAAGGCGCTGGACGCATCGCTGGACTTCTCCGACGCGGCGCAGGGCAAGGCCTACAAGTTCGCTGCCGAGTCTCAGAACACCGCGCTCGACTCGTTGCTGACAACGTCCAGCCTGGTCAAGGACGCCTATGCGGACGCCAAAGGGCGCGGCGCTCTGACCGACAAGATTCTGATCGGCACGGTCGTCATGATCGGCCTGGTAGCCCTGGCCGCCGTAAAAAAGTAACACCATGCGCTCCTTCAAAATCTATGACTTCACACTCTCCGCCGGCGGCGCAATGCCGCTCCTGGTAGAGGGCGGCTACTTCAAGATTTACAGCTGCACCGGCGTGTTGTCCGTGTCCATCGATGGCGGCAGCACCATCGGCCCGATCAACACGGGGCAGGGCATGAAAACCGAGTTCAAGCGCCTCACCATCGTGGACCAGAGCGGTGCGGCCAATGTGGGCAAAATCATCGTGGCGTCCAATGAGTTTGTCGATGGCCGGATATCGGGCGAGGTGTCGGTGATCGACGGATCAAAATCACGCACCAAAGCGGGAAACAGCTTTATCGGCGGCTTTTACTCGACGGCACTGGCCGCGAATCTGTCGATGGTGCAGCTCTTCAACCCTGCAGCCTCAGGCAAAAACCTGGTCTTGAGTCAAGTCGAGATGTCGGCCAAAGCTTTGTGCGGCTTTTGGATCAGCTGGTACAACGCGGGCCTGACGACACCGCAGGGAACGATAGCCAACAAATTTATTGGTCTGGCTGGAAACGTCGGAGTGATCCGAACGCAGCAAAACGCCACACTGCTGGGGACCACATTACTGTATTACCACGTCCTTGCCAGCAGCCCGCAGATTCTGCGATTTTCTGACCCGATGGTGGTTCCGCCCGGCTTTGGCGTCCATGTATCCAGCGACACGGTCAACATCGAGGTTGCGGGATCTTTTGAATGGTATGAGGAGGCCGTGTGATGCTGAAATTTGCAAACCCCCGCTTCAAGCCGGTTGCACAAAAAACGAAGGAAGACAACGCGGCCAAAGACGCGCCCCTGGTGGATGCCTGGCTATTGACGCAGACAGACCAGAAGGTGATCACTCTGGCTGACATCAAGGCCGGATTACCGGCCATAGCCGCCGACCTAGATCGCGAGACCATAAACATGATCGCGCAGCAACTCGGCATGAAGTGCCTCAACCAGGAAGACCAGACCCCATGAACTTGTACGGCATCATCGTCGCCGCCGCCATCCTGGGCGCGCTGGCCATCGTGCGCCGCCAAAGCGAGCCCGACGGGCGGGCCTACGCCAATTGGCTGCTCGATGGCGAATCGCCCCCCGATGACGATCAGCCCGACCAGCTTCCGACGCTCCTCGAAGAAGTTGCCGTGACCGTGAACCCCACCACCTACATACCTGCCGCCGTGTCACCTGGCCTGGCTGACGCCAACGAGCGGGCCTTCCTGGACATGATCGCCTTCAGTGAGGGCACCGCCGGGCCGGACGGCTACTTTGCCATGTTCGGCTTCCCGGCGCCCGGCCGGATCGCGGCCAACCTGGACGACCATCCCGGCCTATATTTTGAATTTGAAGATCGGGCCGGCAACCGGCTCAAGACCAGCGCCGCCGGGCGGTACCAGTTCCTGCTGCGCACCTGGCGCGAGCTGCAGCGCAGCCTGAACCTGCCCGACTTCGGCCCGGCATCGCAGGATGCCGCAGCGCTCGAGCTGGTGCGCCAGCGCGGCGCGCTGAACGACGTCAGGGGAGGGCGCCTGCAATCCGCCATCTCCAAATGCGCCAAGACATGGGCCAGCCTGCCCGGGGCCGGCTACAACCAGCCAGAACGCAAACTTCCCCAGCTCGTGGCCGCGTACCAGCAGGCCGGTGGCGCAATCGAGGCCTGATCCATGAAACTTGCATCCATCCCCCCGCAAAACCTGCTGATCCTGGCCGCCGTGGGCATCGCAGCCTACTGGTTCATCAGCCGGCAAGCCAAGGCCGCCGGCTCCACCGCCGACAAAAGCAGGTCATTTTTCACCAGCCCGGCGCGTCCCTATGCCGGCCTGCAAAGCGGCAGCAAATACCCTGACGCAGGGTCCCTGGTGGGCGCGGTCGCATCCATCTTTGGCCCCAAGCGCCCGGCCTACCAGAGCGCCGAATACGAGGGCACCGCTGGGGAAAAGGAAGCGCGCCTGTACTACATGGCCAACCTGGACAAGTTCGCCGTCAACCCGCCAGACAGCTACAGCAGCGACCCGGTAAGACTCGCGCCCACCGATGGCTGGCTGGACAACCAATGAAAGTGGCGCCCGTCAGCGCTGACCTGCTGATCAAACTCGCCCTGGTGGCGCTTGCGGCGGGCCTGGTCATCTACGGTTTGCGTCGCGCCAGCGCTGCGGTGGCCGATCTGGTGTCGAAGATCCCCGATCTGCCGGAGGCCTACAACCCGGCAAGCAGCAACAACGTGGTCTATGGCGGCGTCAACTCCGTGGGTGGCGCCCTGGTGTCGGACGCCGGGCCCGGGCGCAATGCCGACGGCTCCTGGAACCTGGGTGCATTCCTGTACGACATCTCGCATCCAGACCCTGTTGGCCCGCGCGTAACAGGGTCTCCCAATGCCTGGGGTGCGGAGGGCCGTGCCCGGGTGTCAAGCCCGTCCCCGGAGCCCAAGGACAAGTTCATCGACTTCCCGCAGTTGGCCTACCTGGGCGGCGCCTGATGCAATTTGACCTGAGCACCATCCTGCAGATCCTGGGGCCGGCCGTCGCCGTCTACGTGGCGATCCGGACCGACCTGGCGGCAATGCATGTACGCCTCGATCACCTGGAACGCGACCTGTACCGCCGCGCCACCGACCACCAGGTGGACAAAGCATGAAGCTGCTGCCCACGCTACCGGCCATCAGCCGCGAGGCCCTCACCGTCATCGCCGGTGCCCTGCTGGCCGCGCTGATCATGTCCCAGTTCCCACCCGTCAAGGCGTGGATCAAACGGCAGTGGGCATAACCCCGCACCACCAGGAGAACGCAATGGCACAAAAACGCACGCCACCCCGGCGCAAAGACGGCACCTTCCGCCGGCGCAAGAAGTAGCGACCTGCGCGCGCGCCTCCTGTCACGTAAAATCGTGCCTGGAGGTGCCCACCATGAAAGCCGCAATCAACCCCAAGACTGAACCGTTCCGTATCGACATGCTGCGCGATGAGTGCCGGGTGATCGATCGGCGCGGCGGGGACCCGGCGGCGGTGAAAAAGGCCTTTGCCAAGATGCATCGCATCCTCAAGAAAATGCCACCGACCAAGGTCGACACCGTGGCCGAGGTTCGCAGGATGCGCGACAGCCGCTACGCGTGAGAGCGGTTGTTCTGGACGCCAATGCGGCGCTGGATTGGTTCATTCCAAGCGAAGTAGGGGATGCATATTCCCAGCCCTTGGCGGTGATCGCTGGCGAGACCGGCACGCGGTTTCGGGTTCCCTTGCACTTTGACATTGAAGTGGCGCGCATCCTGGTCAACCGGCATAAGCGCGACCCGCAGCAGTTCTCGGCCAAATGGCTGGCCGAGGCGCTGCACGTGCTCGACATTCTGCCCATAGACAGCGTGGCGCAGGGGATCAACTTCAAGCTGCTGGGCGAACTATCCAAGGCCTACAACCTGGCCGTACCCGATGTGCCGTACTTCCATTTAGCGCGCATGATGGAAATCCCCATCGCCAGCCGGGATCGGGGTATCGTCTCGGCCTGCAAAGCCTGGCACGTGCAGCACTGGCAGCCGCTGCCGGCCTGAACGAAGCGCCGCCAGCCGCTCCTCGAGCTCGCGCACCTTGAAGACCAGGTACTGGTGCGACCAGTGGGCCTCGGCGCAAGCGTCCGAATACCCCCAGCTGGTCAGCCAGTACAGCGCCTGGAGTGCCGCCTGCGGGGTGGGCTGGGCCTCGCGCAGCCACCTGCGCATCGAGCTCGGGTGCACATCGATCACTTTGCACGACCAATCGAAGCCCAGGTCATCGACCAGCAGGCGCAGTTGACCCGCACCGGCCAGTTTTGGCGGTTTCAGCATGGAAAATCCTAATTGTTGTTTTGGGGCCGCATCATGCCCCGATCTGCGCGCAACTGTCGCGATCTGGACAGTTGCGGAAAAGCCAAAGGACTTACGCCGGCGCCATGGGCGGCCCGCCCAGGCCATCGAACCAGGACGCCCGGCGGGGCTTGCCCCGGCGTTTCTGCTTCATACGATGTATATTATGTTAAGTCATATGGGTTCAATGGACGGTCTTCGGCTTGCATTCATGAAACCGAGAACATCACCGTAGGCACACTCATATCAGAGAAGGATGCGCCCAGCGCGATTTCGCCTCGTCCGTGCAATACGCATTCTTCCCGTCGCAGCAGCAGATCTGATCCACCACCGGAAAAACGTACCCAGCTGCCATACGTGCTCACGTCGACCAGCAAGATGCTGCCGTTGCGCCAATCGACTCGGGCATGGGCGCGCGAAACGCGCGGATCGTTAACCACGAATTCCGCCTGGCTGACGCGGCCGATGTGGATCGGCAACTGGAACGACCTGAAACGCTTGCGGACATCCAGCCATACCAGTTCGATCTCGCCACCCAACAGATCCTTTTCCATCAGGTCCTGCTGTGAGTCGAGCGTCGCCTGCATGGTCAGGAAATCACTGCTCAGGTTTTCGTGCCATTCGACCTGAAACACCGAACACGGTTCCGCCCTGCCCCGTATCGTGATCGGTCCCAACGGTCGAAAACGCACACCATCACCCTCGCTTGCGTCTTCGAGAGAAGAACTGTTGGCCCAGATCTGGTGCGGGCCGGACAAGTCGCTGAGGCGGGAAGCGACATTGACGGCGTCACCGTAACAGTCGCCGTCGACGAACTCGACCTCCCCGCGCGCGACCCCGACGCGAATCGGCATACGGGTGCTGGCGGCTGAGCTTGCGATGCGCTTTTGGTGACCCCGTTGCATCTCAACCACGGCTGCAACGGCATCCGGCGCATGCGGAAAAACCGCCAACACACCGTCGCCGAGAGTTTTGACGACCCGACCGGCGTGCGCAACACAAATTTCGCCAATCCATTGGGTCAGTTGCGTCACGACCTGCGACGCCCGCGCATTGCCTATGGTTTCGAACACCGCCGTGCTTCCCATCAGGTCGGCGAAAACGACAGTAGTCTGTACACTCATTGCCAGGCTTCTCCAGATTCTTGGCTGCTTTCGCAGTTTAGACCATCGGCAACCTCGCCCGCCGGTCACCGTCGGGTCCATCATCGCAAACTCGCCGAGTTCTATTTGCGGCAGATTCGACCGATTGGGGTGGCCACCTAACATTGGCAGGCGCGCTGCTGTTATATTGCACTGCAGCAAATTCAAAAAAGGCGGACTTCCCATGTTGTACCAACTGTACGAAACCCAGCGCTCGATGATGGAGCCGTTCTCCGATTTGGCGAACACCGCCGCCAAGGTGTTTGCCAATCCGCTGTCGGTCCTGGGCCAGACGCCCTTTGCCCAGCGCATGTCCGCCGGTTTCGACCTGATGCACCGGCTGGGCCGCGACTATGAAAAGCCGGAATTCGGCATTCGCACGGTCGATGTGGACGGCGTCGGAGTGGCGATCCATGAACGCGTGGAAATCAACAAGCCGTTTTGCGAATTACGCCGCTTCAAGCGTTTCAGCGATGATCCGGCGACACTCAATCGCCTGAAAGGGCAACCCGCGGTGCTGGTGGTAGCGCCTCTGTCTGGTCATTACGCGACGCTGCTGCGCGACACCGTCCAGACCATGCTCAAGGACCACAAGGTCTACATCACCGACTGGAAAAACGCGCGCCTGATTCCTCTGACTGAGGGCGAGTTTCATCTTGACGACTATGTCAACTATGTGCAGGAATTCATTCGGCACCTGCAGAAAACCTATGGCAATTGCCATGTGATGAGCGTCTGCCAGCCGACAGTCCCGGTCCTCGCGGCTGTCTCCCTGATGGCCAGCCGCGGCGAAAAGACCCCGCTGAGCATGACCATGATGGGTGGGCCGATCGATGCGCGCAAGTCGCCCACGGCCGTGAACAACCTGGCGATGAACAAGAGCCACAACTGGTTCGAGAACAACGTCATCTACCGTGTTCCGAGCAGTTTCCCTGGCGCGGGCCGACGCGTCTACCCGGGCTTCCTGCAGCATTCCGGCTTCGTGGCGATGAATCCAAGCAACCACGCCAAGAGCCATTACGACTATTTCCAGGATCTCATCAAAGGTGACGGAGCCAGCACCGAAGCACACCGCAAGTTCTATAACGAGTACAACGCCGTGCTGGACATGGATGCCGCCTACTACCTGGAAACTATCAGGGTGGTGTTTCAGGACTTTGAACTCGTCAACGGCACATGGGATGTCAGATCAGAGACGGGCGAACTCGAACGTGTGCGTCCCCAGGACATCAAGACCACCGCCCTGTTTTCGATCGAAGGGGAACTGGACGACATTTCCGGCTCGGGCCAGACCGAAGCCGTGCATGGCATCTGCAGCGGCGTGCCAAGGCCATTGCAGAAACACCTGGAAATCAAAGGCGCCGGCCACTACGGCATTTTTTCCGGCCGCCGCTGGCGCGACATGGTCTATCCGCAAGTCAAGGCATTTATCCTGAGCCACCAGCCGTCCGCGCAACCGGCACCGACAGCCGCCAAACCGGCGCATCAACTCGAGTTGCAGGTCCAGCCGCAACGCCGGGCAGCGAGTGCCGCAAAAAGCCCGGTCAGAACCGCCAAGTTGGCGCTTCCGGTGCCAGTCAGGTCAGCCGCCGCCCCCAAAAGGACCGGCCGCAACAAGTAGTCCCATGCCGGTCGACGCCGCGCGCATCCTGGCGGCGTTGCCCCAGACGCAGTGCACCCGCTGCGGTTACCCGGACTGCGCAGCCTATGCCGGAGCCATCGCCCAGGGCGAGGCCGCGATCAACCAGTGCCCGCCAGGTGGTGCAGAAGGTATTCGCCGGCTGGCTGAAGTCACCGGCCATGCGGTCACGACCCTCAACCCCGACAACGGCGTCGAGGCGCCGCGCGCGGTGGCCTTCGTCGATGAGGACTGGTGTATCGGCTGTACCTTGTGCATCAAGGCCTGCCCCACCGACGCGATCCTCGGCAGCAACAAGTTGATGCATACCGTCGTCGAAGCGTATTGCACCGGCTGCGAGTTGTGCGTCCCGGCCTGCCCGGTCGACTGCATCGTGATGGAAAACGCCACCGGTGCAGCGACAGGCTGGGCCGCGTGGTCGCAGACGCAGGCCGATCAGGCGCGAGATCGGTACAGGTTCAGCCTCGACCGGCGCGGCCGTGCGGCGGCGGAGAACGACCAACGGCTTGAAATCAAGGCGGCGGCCAAAATAGCCGAGTTGCGCAGCCACTCATTGCTTTCCGAACCGGCGGTGCAGGAAAAGAAACGCGCCGTGATCGAAGCGGCACTGGCGCGCGCACGCGCCAAGCGAGGGGCGGCGAAGGGCGAAGAATAACCAGCAGCCAACGACAGCGCCTATCCGAGCGCGTCGTTCACCTGCTCATGGAACTCGGCTAGGCTCACGGCGTTGCCGATCTCCCGCGGCAATGCATCGCGGACGGAAAAGACCCCCAGGATTCTTCCCGCGGCGGAGACGATCGGCAGGTGGCGAAAGCCACGCTCGATCATGATCAGCACGGCGTCGGACACGAGCCGGTCGGGCGCAACGCAATGGGGATTGCGGGTCATCACGTCGACCACCAGTGTCTTTTCCGGGCTCAGCGCCTTGGCCACCACGCGTGTCATCAGGTCGCGTTCGGTCACGATGCCCAGCAGGGTGCCGGGTGTGTCCACGATCAGCACGCTGCCGCAGTTGGCCTTGGTCATGACACAGGCCGCTTCCCACACCGTCGCGTGGGGCCCCAGACTGATCACGTGTCTTTGCGACATGGATTGGAAAACGGTGCGTTCGGGCATGTTGGCAACCCCCTTCAAGCGGCGATTTGAATCCTGTTTCCCGGCAATTGCAACTGCAATCGCGCTAGCGCAGCGACGCGTTGATCTTGTCCAGCGCCGCTGCACCCGGGCACAGCTGCGCGGACCCCAGGGCGTTGAGCGGCTTGTCGCTGGTGTTGAGCGTGGTGTGCAAATCGGTGGCCAGCGGGTCCAGGTACAGCAGACCGGTGACGACCTCGCCGCGTGCCTGGTGCGCCTGCATGTAGCTCATGGCGGCATAACGGTCGGTCGGGTCGTAGTCGGCGTGCAGCTTGCGCAGCCGCAACACCGAGCCATCGTGCTGCGGCACATCCACCACCTCGCCCGGCGCATATTGCGTCGTGATCTCAGCGCGCGGAGCGATGAAATCGATGCGGCTCACGGCCTCATTGTGCTGGCGCACATAGTCGTAGCTCTTGGTGCTCCCGCCGTGGTTGTTGAAGGTGACGCACGGGCTGATGACGTCGATGAACGCGGCGCCGCCATGCACCATGGCGCCCTTGATCAGCGGCACCAGTTGTGCCTTGTCACCCGAGAAGCTGCGTGCCACATAGGTGGCCCCGAGCTGCAAGGCGATTCCTACCAGGTCGATCGGACTGTCGTTGTTGATGATGCCCTTCTTGCTCTTGGAGCCCTGGTCGGCAGTGGCGGAAAACTGCCCTTTCGTGAGGCCGTAGACACCGTTGTTCTCGACGATGTAGGCCATGCGCACGCCCCGGCGCATGGCGTTGGCGAATTGGCCCAGGCCGATGGATGCCGAGTCACCGTCACCGGACACGCCCAGATACAGCAGGTCGCGGTTGGCCAGGTTGGCGCCGGTCAGGACCGACGGCATGCGGCCGTGCACGGTATTGAAGCCGTGCGAGGCCCCCAGGAAGTAATCGGGCGTCTTGGAACTGCATCCAATACCCGACAACTTGGCGACCCGGTGCGGCTCGATATCGAGTTCCCAGCAGGCCTGGATGATGGCCGCCGAAATCGAGTCATGCCCGCAACCGGCGCACAA
>JANLQZ010000968.1:0-1743 GCA_031368125.1 Betaproteobacteria bacterium | reverse complement strand
AATTCAGCCACGCATGAGAAGGCCCCTGTTTGGCCACTGCCGCAAGTGTCTTCATCTTCAATGCAAACCGATCAGTAGGAGCCATCATGACCCAGCAAGTCCTCATCCACGGCGGCCTGCTCGTCGACGGCACCGGCTCGGAGCCACGCGAAGCCGACGTGGAGATCGTTGACGGCAAAATCACCCGGGTCGGCCAGATCACGCCGGGCCGGCATGAAATGATCGACGCTCGCGGCTGCATCGTCACACCCGGCTTCGTCGACATCCATACACACTATGACGGCCATGTCATGTGGGACACCAGTCTGGCGCCAACGTCGATGCACGGAGTCACCAGCGCCGTCATGGGAAACTGCGGAGTCGGTTTCGCGCCCTGCAATCCCGAGCACCGGGCGATGCTGGTGGAGCTCATGGAAGCGATCGAGGATATTCCCGAGGCCGTGTTGAACGCCGGGCTCCCGTGGAACTGGCGCTCGTTCCCGGAATACCTGGAGGTGCTCGCGTCAAAGCACTTCGACATCGACGTGGCGGCGCAGGTGCCGCACGGTGCGCTGCGTGTCAACGTGATGGGGGAGCGCGCAGTGCGCCGCGAAGTGTCCACCGACGCAGACCGCGCCGAGATGCAGCGCCTGGTGCGTGAGGCGGTCCGCGCTGGCGCCGTCGGCTTCTCGTCCAGCCGCATCCGTGCGCACAAGACACGCAACGGCAACTTCACGCCGGACTATCTCGCCGCCGAGGACGAACTGCTGGCCATCGCGATGGGCCTGAAGCTCGAAGGCAGGGGCGTGCTGCAGTTCGTCACCGACATCTCCGACCAGCGCGAAGCCGGAGTCGCGGAGTTCCAGATCCTGCGGCGGCTGGTCCAGCAGTCGGGCCGACCACTTTCGCTCAATATCACGCAACGAGAAATCGATCCGGACGGATGGAAGCGGCTCATGGTCATGATCGGCGAAGCGAACAACCAGGGCATCTCAATCAAGGGCCAGATCATGGGCCGCCCGATCGGGTTGGTGCTTGGCTTCGAACTGACCCAGAATCCGTTCATGGCCTACCCCTCTTTCGAGGCACTCGCGAAACTTCCGTTCGCTGAAAAGGCGCAGCGCCTCGCCGACCCCGCGGTGCGCCGCAGCATCCTCGCCGAGCAGGCCGAGGACCCGGAGCTGGGCGGCCGCGTCGCTGCGTTCGACCGGTTGTTCGAAGTGGACGACAACCCGGATTACGAGCCGCCAGCCGACTCCAGCATCGCGGCGCAGGCCCGCCAGAGAGGCGTCGACCCGGCCGAATACGCCTACGACGTGTTGATGAAAAACGGCGGTCACGGCCTGTTGTACCGGCCGGTGCTGAATTACGCGGGCGGCAACCTGGATGCTGTCCACCAGATGCTGACCGATCCGAACGGTGTTCCCGGCCTGAGCGACGGCGGGGCGCACTGCGGCATGACCTGCGATTCCAGCATCACGACATTCAACCTGGCGTACTGGACCCGTGACCGCAAGCTCGGCCCGCGGCTGCCTCTGGCCAAGGTGGTGAAGGGCCACACGGCCGATACCGCCGCTGTCATGGGGTTCAGGGACCGCGGATTGGTCGCACCCGGCATGAAGGGCGACGTGAACGTCATCGATTACGACCGGCTGCGCCTGTACCCGGTGGAGGTGGTGTACGACATGCCGGCCGGCGGGCGCCGCCTGGTGCAGCGGGCCACCGGCTACAAGGCCACGCTGGTGTCCGGCGTGCCGATCGTGC
>JANLQZ010000967.1:0-6358 GCA_031368125.1 Betaproteobacteria bacterium | reverse complement strand
ACGTCGCGGTGAACAACCGGCTACCCACGATCTCGCCGTTTCGCGCCTACGCGGAACATGGCGGCCTGATGTCGTACGGGGTGAACCAGCCGGACTTCTATCCGCGCACCGGGGCCTTCGTCGCCAGGATCCTGAAAGGCGTCAAACCGGCCGAGTTGGCGATCGAACTGCCGTCGAAGTTCGAATTGGTGATCAACCTGAAGGCCACCCGGGCACTGGGCCAGACGGTCCCGCAGACGCTGCTGCTGCGGGCGGACGAGGTGATCCAGTGATGCGCCCTCCAGGCCAGTGCGCCAGCCGCATGCCGCCCCACCGCGTTGGATGAATTTCAAGCCGCCAGGCGCACCGGTGGCGTGATGGCGAGGCGCCGCGCCTTGCCGGCAAGGCCCTTGGCGTCGAACGTGAGGAAGGCCTCGCAGGCGCGGCTCGACGCATGGTGCAGCGCGTCGCCAAAATCCAGCCCGCGGCGCAGGTTGCCCAGCGCCGATTCAACCGCCGGGCGGTCTTCGATGTCGACATGGTCAAGCGAGAGCAGGTGCTCGAACACCCGGCAAACATCCTTGGCTGGATGGCCATACACCCCCCGCAGCACCCATTCGAGTTCGAGCACGACCGTCTTGGCGACAAACAGCTGCGTGCCGCGTTCCACCACGGCGCGCGCCGTCGCTTCTTGCGCACTGGCGGGGCCGCCTTCGTGCACGTAGTAACGCGCCAGCACGTTGGTATCGAGCGCCAGCATCAGCGCTTGGCCCCGCGTTGGGTGGCAAGCAGGCGGGCGGCGTCGAAATCGGGCGGCAGTTGCTTGCCGCGTGCGTCGAGCATGCCGTGCCCTGACACGATCGTTTCCGGCGCACGGTGCAACACGCGCAACTCGACTTTCCCGTTCCTCGTGGCAAATGCCACGCGGCTGCCCTGGCGAATGCCCAGCGCACGCCGGACCTCCTTGGGGATGGTGACCTGGCCCTTGCTGGTGACGGTGGATGCGTCCATGGCGCGATCCTCAAAGTATTACGATGTAAGAATAATAGCAGTGATTGCGGCAGGGGCGATCGAATGAAGCGCCGCCTGGTTCCTTCTCGTACCGATGAGGTAGTCCAATGAAAAACCGTCGCGACTTTGCCCAAATTGTCGCCGTGGGCCTGCTGGCGGTTCCCTTTCGTGCCCAGGCGCAAACACCGCAGCGGCTCCCCGTGGTGGGTTTATTGAACACCAACCCGACGACACGCGGCGGCCTCAGCTTCGGCTTCGTGGTTCAGGGCCTGCGGGAGTCGGGCTTTGAAGAAGGCAAGAACTTCAGCTTCGAAATACGTAACGCGGCCGGGCAGCCGGCGGCACTCGCCGGCCTCGCCGCGGAACTGGTGAACCTCAAGGTCGCTGTGATCCATGCAATTGGCCCTGCCGCCATCCGGGCCGCGCTGGCCGCGACCCGTGTTATCCCGATCGTGGCCCTGGACAATGAAACCGAACCGGTGAAGGCCGGTTGGGCGCGCAGCCTGGCTCGCCCAGGCGGCAACCTCACCGGCCTGTTTCTCGACAGTGTTTCCCTGGCGGGCAAGTGGGTCGAGCTGCTGCACGCTGCCGCGCCAGCTGTTCGCCGCGTCGGCCTGTTGTGGGATTCGACGACCGGGCAAGAGCAGCTGGTCGCTGCGAAGGCGGCCGCGCAGGGCTTCGGCATCGAGACCCAGGTCATGGAATTGCGCAGCGCCGATGGTGTCGAGGCGGCGCTCAAGGCCGGCGGTAGCGCAGGCATCGAGGCCATGGTCATTCTTGGATCGCCCGAATTTACACGGGCCCGCTCGACCCAGCTTATCGCCGCCATCGTCGCCAACAACCGGTTGCCGGCCATTTCGCCTTTTCGCAACCTCCCGGATGGGGGTGGCCTGATGTCTTACGGGCTGATTCGGGAGCAGTTCGACCCGCGCGCGGGCGTGCTGATCGGCAAGATTCTGAACGGTGCCAAACCGGGTGAGCTGGCGATCGAACTGCCGTCGAGGTTTGCGTTTGTGGTCAACCTGAAGGCTGCCAAGGGGCTGGGCATCACCATCCCGCAGGCGCTGCTGCTGCGCGCGGATGAGGTGATCCAGTGATTGCGAGCGTTGCAACCCAAGGTCAACCCGCGCGCTCAAGTTGCTGTCAGGCGAGTCCAGAATTCGCGCGGCGAAATGATGGGCATGTCTTCCACCTGTTGCAGGCCGAGCAGCGCCTTGTCGCCGGTCACAAAGGCTTCAGCCGATGCCGCGACAGCGCACGCCACGACCCACTCGTCATCGGGGTCGTCGATGCCCAGCGCGGTCGGCATCCGGGCGGCGGGCACCTGAACAAAACGGCGCAAGACCTGGAGTACCTCGTTGCGCGCGGGCGCGGACATGCGCAGTTTGGTTTCCAGGATCCTGCGCATTTCGACCAGCACCGGTGCGCCGATCAACAGGGTTTGATCGGTCGCGGCCAGGCGGAACACGTCGGCGCACAGGCCGCGCGCGGCAAAAGCCGCGATCAGCACATTGGTGTCGAGAAAGACCCTCAAGAGACGGCGTCGAACACGTCTTCGTCGGTGAGCCAGCCGGCGCGTTCGGCGAAGGGCCGGGTCTTGCGCCGCGCGCTGGCAAATTCGAGCAGGGCGAGCTGGCGCTCGAGCGCTTCGCGCACCAGGTCGCTGCGGGTTCGGCCGGTTGCAGCGGACAACTTCGCAAGCCGCGTTTGCAGCGTGTTTTCGAGCCGGATGCTGACAGTTGCGGTCATGTTCGATTGGCGCAGTACGAGTGTAAGACAGTGTAGCACGGCATGTCGAATCGGCGCGAACCAGGGATCCGATTTCGCGTCTTCATCAACCCGGAAAACCTCAGATGCGATCGGAATTGTTATCCCGCAGAGCCTGCTGCTGCGGGCGGACGAGGTGGTCCAATGATCACGCTTCGGTGCGTTCTGTCTTGTTTGGTTCTCGCCACCGCGTGGGTTGCACAGCCCGCCTGGCCCCAACAACCCGGCCGGCTCCCGAAAGTCGCCATCCTGTCGCCGGGCAAGCAGGCGGACATGGGCTGCCTGCCCAATAACCAGGGTGGTGGAGCCGGTTGCCTGCTCGAAGGGCTGCGTGCCCTGGGCTACAGCGACGGACGCAACGTGGCATTCGAATACCGCTTCGCGGAAGGGTCCGCCGAACGGCTTCCTGCGCTTGCGGTCGAACTGGTGGCGTTGCGCCCGGATGTCATCTACACCTACACCACCGTCGGCGCGGATGCTGCCGCAAAAGCCACGACGACGATCCCGATCGTCGTCGGCCCGGCCGGCGAGCGGACGATGGAGCGGCTGGCCGGAACCTTCGCGCGGCCGGTTGGCAATGTGACCGGCCTGACGCTCAGCAGCGTACATGACGAGAAGTTGCTGCAGCTGCTCAAGGAGCTGGCACCACGTATCGTGCGCGTGGCGGTGTTGGCCAACCCGGACAACCCGGGCTATGGCAGCTACCTGGATCTCTTGCGTCCTGCGGCCAAGCAGCTGGGCATCACGCTGAACCGCGTCGACGCACGCAACGCCGCCGAGCTGCCGCAGGCGTTCACCGCCATCCGGGCCAGTCGCGCTGACGCGATCTTGATCGCTGACGACCTCGCTCTTGCGGGTACGCCCGAGGTGCGCCGGCAGATCATCCAGTGGGCGCTGGGCCAGCGCCTGCCGGTGGCGTCTTCCAGCGCGCGTGTCGCCCCCGACGGAGGCCTGGTGTCGCTGGGCGCCGACAATTCGGCGCTCGTGCGGCGGGCCGCCTATTACGTTCACCGCATCCTGGCCGGCGCCAAACCAGCCGACCTGCCGGTCGAGCGGCCGACGGTCTACAACCTGTCGGTAAATCGCAAGACCGCCGCGGCGCTGGGGCTGACGATCCCGCAGGCTTTGTTGCTGCGGGCGGATGAGGTGATCGAGTGACCGTCAGGCGACGAAACGATCCGATGGAGCAACGCCGCCTTGTTCTGCGCGCGCTCGGCGCCAGCCTTCTGGCCAAAGCGGCGTTGGCGCGTGCGCAGACGGCCACCACAAACCTGAGCCGCGTTGCTGTGCTGGCGGCCGGCGCGCGCGCGAACGACGATGCCACGCACCAGCCGTTCTACGACCAGATGCGCCAGCTTGGTTGGATCGAGGGACAGAACATCAGCTACGACCGGGTCAACGCCGAAGACCGCCATCAAGACCTGCCCCGCCTCGCTGGCGAGTTGGTGGCGCGCAGACCGAGGCTGATCTACGCGACGTCGACGCCGGCTGCCGTTGCCGCCAAACACGCCACCCGGACGATTCCCATCGTGTTCAGGAATGTGGGAAACCCGGTCGGCATTGGCCTGGTCAGCAGCCTGGCGCGCCCTGGCGGCAACGTGACCGGAATCAGTGGCATCAGCGGTCCGCTCCTGCCCAAGAGGATCGAAATGCTGCGGGAAATCCTGCCCGGCGCGAAACGCCTCGGGGTGCTGGTGGAGCCGGACGATTCGATGACGAAACTCATCAAGGGGGAGTTTGCCCCGGTGGCGGCCTCGCTGGGCCTGACCATCATCATTGCCGAAGCCGTCAAGCCGGCCGACCTTGATGCCGCGGTCGCCAGCTTGACCGCGCAGCGGGTCGACGCCATCTTTGGTGCGTCGGTGCTTGCAAACAGCATGCGTCGGCGATTGATTGAATTGGCGAACCAAACGCGCGTGCCGGTGGTCGGCGGGCTCGCCTGGATGGCCGAGGCCGGAGGCATCTTCTCCTATGGCGCCTTGCTGGCCGATCAGATGCGACGCGCGGCGTTCGTCGTCGACAAGATCCTCAAAGGCACCAAGCCGGCCGACATCCCGGTCGAGCAGCCGACCGTATTCGAACTGGTTGTCAACCTGAAAGCCGCCAAGGCGCTCGGCATCACTATCCCGAAAGCCTTTTTGCTGCGTGCAGACAGGGTGATCGAATGAATGCCGCCACCTGAGCGGGATCAATCCCCAAGATTCGCCATCAAGGCGGCGGCAGCTTTGCCAACTCTTGAACCAGGCGTTCTTCGAGCACCGGCAAGTCATGTATCAACGTGTCATACACGACCGCGTTCTCAAGTCGATCGTAGCCATGAATGATCTTGTTGCGCAGGCCGACGGCGAAGCCGACGTCGGGCAAGCGTCGGCTTGTACCATCCGTTGGCACGCTTCGCCAACAATCTCCAGTTGCCGCTCGATTGCCGAGCGAACCAGCACATTCGAAACAAAGCTCTCGAACGACAAACCAGCCGAAAACTGCCGCGCCAATCGCACGGCCGTCAATGCGTCAAACAAGTGCTTCGGAAGGCGACTCGGCATAGACCGCCTTTCGAGACGCATTCACCGCGGCCCGCAGGTAGGGGTTCTCGATCAGGCGATCCGTCATCAGGTCGACCTTGCGTTCGAGAAGCGCTTCGAGTGCGTCACTGAACCCCAGGAAACGGCGGGCCATCGACACGCCGGGCTGGGCACTAAAGCTGGCAATGAAATCGTAGTCGCTCGAAGCGGGATCAAATCCACCTACCGCGGCGGAGCCAAAGACTTCGAGCCGCGACACGCCGAACTGGCGGCACAACGCGGCAATTTCAGCCTGCTTGTTGACGAGTTCCGGTTCCATGAGGGGATTATCGGCCGGCTGAGGCGGTGCGCACAAGCAGGCAAAAGCTGTGAACAATTGCCGATGCGTGGTGATTGGCGCTGACCCTGGTCGAGCGCACGCGCGTTCTCGCCAGGGTTATTGGTCGGTCGCCGCCCAAGGGCGCACCGTGATTGACAGATGCACACCCGACCGATCGCGTTTGGGCATAGACTGGTTGCACGATCGCAAGTGCACGGCCGACCATGCGTCGGAACATCGTCGCCGGGGCCACATACGGGCGGGTCGCGACGGGAAGCGATTTTGCGTTCGCAGCTGCGCGCCGATTTGGTGATGCAATGAACTCATACCTTGACAACGATTTGATGCGCCGGCGACGGCTGCTCGTGCTCTCTGCCGGCGCTGCGATCTCTGGCAGCCCGGTGCTGCTGTCGGCACAGACACCCGCCACCAGCCTGCGCCGCGTCGCTGTGCTGGCGCCCAGCACACGCGCGAAAGAGGAGGTCACGCTCAAGCCCTTCTTCGACCAGATGCGCGCGCTCGGCTGGATCGAGGGGCAGACGATTGCCTACGACCGTGCTTTTGCCGATGACCGGCACGAGGACCTGCCGCGCCTCGCCACCGAGCTGGTGGCGCGCAAGCCGGAGCTGGTGTATGCGCCACCATCGATCGCCGCCAGGGCCGCGTGGCAGGCAACCCGCACCATCCCGATGGTGTTCGCCACGGCGAACGACCCGGTGCGCGAGGGCTTTGTGGCGAGCCTCGGGCGTCCGGGCGGCAA
>JANLQZ010000960.1:0-3048 GCA_031368125.1 Betaproteobacteria bacterium | reverse complement strand
CTGCCGCCCTCGCCTTTCTTGCAAAAGCCCAGGTCTTCGAGCTGCATCAGCACCGTGATGGTGAAGCTGTCGTAGATCGACGCGTACTGTATGTCGGCCGGCGTGACACCGGCCTCGGCAAAGGCGCGCGGGCCGGACCAGGCCGCGCCCGAAAACGACAGGTCGATCTGCCCCGCCTCCTGGCCCTTGATGGCCTCGCCGGCGCCCAGCACGTTGATGACCGGGCGCTTGAGCGAGCGTGCGATCTCGGGCCGCGTGACCACCAGCGCGCCGCCGCCGTCGCTGACCACGCAGCAGTCGAGCTTGTGCAGCGGATCGGAGATCATCGGCGAGGCCAGCACGTCCTGTACCGTCACCACCTCGCGCAGCATCGCGTGCGGGTTGTGTTGCGCATGGTGCGAGGCCGCCACCTTGATCCATGCCAGCTGCTCCGGCGTGGTGCCCCAGTCGAACATGTGGCGCATCGCCACCATCGCATACATGTTGACCGTGACCGCGCCGAACGGCGCCTCGAACGGCACATCGGGAACGTTGGGGCCCCAGTTGCGCGGCTGGGTGCCGCTCGATGCCTCCGAGCGCGGCCGCCCGGCCAGCGTGATCAGCGCCACGTTGCACTTGCCCATCGCAATCGCCTGTGCGGCGTGCGCCACATGCACCAGGTAAGACGAGCCACCGGTGTCGGTGGAGTCCACGTGGCGCGGGTGCAGGCCGATGTAGTCGGCCATGCTCAGAGCTCCCAGGCCTGGCGCGTCGCCGGCACAGAAATAACCGTCCACGTCCTGCAGCGTCAGGCCGGCATCCTCGAGCGCGCCGCGCGCACATTCGGCGTGCAACTGCGCCACCGTCTTGTCGGGCGCCTTGCGGGTCGGGTGTTCGAATGCGCCCGCGATGCAGGCCTGGCGTCGGATGCTCATGGGGTCAGGGCGGATTGCCCGCATGCTGAAGGTGCGACGGCCATGGCGGCATCATGCCTTGGCCCGAGTGGCGTGCGCCGTCCCGTGCGTGACAATGTGCGCGCAAGCCGGAGCATCACAATCACCGCGGGAGCCCCGAACACGAAACCGGGCGACCCCACCGAACGCAACCCAGGAGAAGACATGGAAACCATTCTGTACAGCTGCGACGAGGGCGTCGCCACCATCACACTCAACCGACCGCAGTCGAAGAACGCCCTCGACGCGACGATGGACGTCGAACTGGACCAGCTGCTCACCACGATCACGCGCGACGACACGGTGCGTGCCGTGATCCTGACCGGCGCGGGCGGCGCATTCTGCGCTGGCGGCGACGTGCGCAAGATGAACGACGCCTCCGAGCAGACGCCCGAGTCCCGGCGCAAACGCATGCGCCGCGGCCACCGTGTGGTCAGGGCGCTGCATGCGCTCGATCGCCCGGTGATCGCGGCCGTGGACGGCGTGGCGTATGGCGCGGGTTTTTCGATCGCCCTGCTGGCCGACATCATCCTGGCATCCACGCGCGCGCGTTTTTGCATGGCCTTCGGACGCATTGGGCTGGTGCCCGACTATGGCGCCCTGTACACGCTGCCGCGCGTGGTCGGGCTGCAACGCGCCAAGGAGATCATGTTCTCGGCGCGCGAGATCGGCGCCGCGGAGGCGAAGGAGATCGGCATCGCGATGGAACTCGCCGAGCCCGAAGCCTTGATGGCACGCGCCCGGGCCATGGCGCTGGCGCTGGGCAGCGCCTCACCGACGGCGCTGGCACTGACCAAGGACGCGCTCAATGGCTCGCTTAACAGCAGCCTCGACAGCCTGCTCGAGCTCGAAGCCGCCGGCCAGGGCGTGGCCGGCTCGACCGCCTATGCGCAGGATGCGTTCCGCCGCTTTTCCGAAAAACAGCCGGGTCGGTTCCAGTGGCCGAAGGCCGGCGGCTGACCCGCCAGCCTCCAGAACGCCCTGACGCCATGCCCGTATTCGACTCGTCGATCAATCCGCACAGCGAAGCTTTCGCCACCAACCGCGAACACATGCTGCGCTTGTTGTCCGAAGTGCGCGCACTGGAGCAACGCACACGCGACCGCTCGGCGCAGTCCAGGCCACTGTTCGACAAGCGTGGCCAGCTGCTGCCGCGCGACCGCATTGCGCTGGTGCTCGACCCGGGCAGTTGGTGGCTGGAGCTGTCGGCACTGGCTGGCTTCGGCCTCGACCATCCGGACCCGGCCAAGTGCATCGCGGGTGCGGGCGTCATCACAGGCATCGGAGTGGTGGGTGGCACCCGTTGTGTCGTGGTGGCCTCCGACGCGGGCATCGAAGCCGGCTCGATCCGGGCCATGGGGCGCGAGAAGATGCTGCGCGCGCAGCACATCGCGCTGGAGAACAAGTTGCCGTTCGTGTTTCTGGTGGAGAGTGCCGGTGCCAACCTGCTGCGTTACAAGGTCGACGGCTTCGTGCTCGGTGGCGCCATCTTTCGCAACCTGGCGCGCCTGTCGGCGGCCGGTGTGCCGGTGGTGACGGTGGTGCATGGTTCATCGACCGCCGGTGGCGCCTACATGCCGGGGCTATCGGACTACGTCATCATGGTGCGCGGCCGGGCACGGGCGTTCCTGGCCGGGCCGCCGTTGCTCAAGGCGGCGACCGGCGAGATCGCCACCGAAGAGGAACTCGGCGGCGCGGAAATGCACACCAGCGTGTCCGGCCTGGGCGAATACATGGCCGAGGACGACGCCGATGCCGTGCGGCTGGCGCGCGACGTGGTGCGGCGGCTGCAGTGGGGGCGCCATCTGGCGCCGGGGGCCGCGGGCGCCCGGGCGCAGGCGCTGCCGCCGCGCCTCGATGTGCAGGAGCTGCTGGGCATCATGTCGGCCGACGGACGCAAGCCCGCCGACATGCGCGAGGTCATCACACGTATCGTCGACGACTCGGACTTCCTCGAATTCAAGGCCCTGTACGGTCCGGCCACCGTGACCGGACACGCGGCCATCGAGGGCCATCCCATCGGAATCATCACCAACAACGGCCCGCTCGACCCCGACGGCGCGAACAAGGCGACGCACTTCATCCAGGCCTGTTGCCAGAGCGGAACGCCGCTGCT
>JANLQZ010000360.1:0-2075 GCA_031368125.1 Betaproteobacteria bacterium | reverse complement strand
CAGCACCTGCGTGCGCGCGCCCTGGCCCATGCCCCCATGAAAGGGCGTGGCGAAGATGCCGGTCTGGTGCAGCTTCCAGGCCACGTGCTGGGCCGCATACTGGGTCGCCACGAACACCAGCACCCGGTCCCATGACTGCTGTTTGATCAGGTGGCGCAGCAACTCGGTGCGGCGCGCGGCATCAACCAGGATCACGCGTTGCAGCGTCCCCGGATCGCTGGCCGCAGTGGCCGGCACGGCCACGCGCACCGGCGCGTGCAGCAGCGCCTGCGCGAGCTGCTGCACGGCGGGTGAAAAGGTGGCTGAGAAGAACAGGTTCTGCCGTTTTGGCGGCAACAAGGCCAGCACGCGCTGGAGTTCGTCGGCAAATCCCAGGTCCAGCAGGCGGTCGGCCTCGTCGAGCACCAGCAGGCCGACGGACGCGAGCCGCAGCGCGTTGTGTTGCACCAGGTCCAGCAGCCGCCCCGGTGTGGCCACCACCACGTCGGCCCCGCCGCGCAGTCCCATCATCTGCGGGTTGATCGAGACACCACCGAAGGCGACCGCCACCCTGGTCGGGGCCGGCAGGTGTTGTGCCAGGCTGCGCAGCACCTCGCCCACCTGCGCCGCCAACTCGCGCGTGGGCACCAGAACGAGCGCGCGCACACGCCGCGGGGTGTGGTGCGGGCCCTGCTGCAGCATGTGCAGCAGCGGCAAACCAAAGGCGGCGGTCTTGCCGGAGCCGGTTTGCGCCGAGCCCAGCACATCGGCCCCGCCCAGTACCGCGGGTATGGCCTGCGCCTGGATCGGTGTGGGCGCGGCGAAGCCCGCTGCGCCGGCAGCGCGGACCAGCGCAGGGGATAGGCCGAGGGATGAAAAAGACATGGGGGCGTGCCGCGGGCCAGTGTAGCGGGACGCTGCGCGCGCAAGGCTGCCGGCGGCGGCGCCAGCGCGCGTCAACGCTGCCTGAACGCCAGCGCCGCGCCAACCCACAGAGCCGCTGCGGACACCATGAATCCGCGCGCCAGCCCGCCGGCACCGTCCGCGATCCACCCGACCACGGTCGGGCCCACGATCTGCCCGGCAGCGAACACGATCGTAAATGCGCTGATGCCCGCCGCCCACAGAGCGGGAGGCAGGTTGTGCCGCACCAGCGCGGTGGTGGAGGCGACCACCGACAGGAACACCGCGCCGAACAGCAGCCCGGAGGCCAGCAACAGCGGCCAGGCGCCGCTGAGGGCCGGCAGGATGGTAGCCACGCCCAGCAGCGAAGTGAGAATCGCCAGCGGCCGGCCGTCCCGGAAACGGTCCAGCAACCACGACCACAGCCGCGGCGACAACACCACGGCCACGCCCAGCAGGGCGTAAAACGCAGTGATGCCGGCCACCGATAACCCCTGCTCGTGCAACAGCGCGACCACGAAGGTCATGTAGCCGATGTAACCCACGCCGAACATGGCGTAACCGGCCAGTGCAAACGCGAACCGGCCGACCGGCACCCGCGCGTGGCCCGACGCCGCCATCGGGGCACCGGCCAGCGCGGCCATGCGCGCGGCCGGCCAGCGCAGCAGCGCGGTGCCGGCGAAACACAGCAACGCGAGCGCCGCCCAGCCCCAGGCCCAGGCATGGGCCGAACCCCCGG
Source organism: Betaproteobacteria bacterium (assembly GCA_031368125.1). Lineage (GTDB taxonomy): Bacteria > Pseudomonadota > Gammaproteobacteria > Burkholderiales > Burkholderiaceae_C > CAISIP01. The sequence continues at coordinate 454 of JANLQZ010000360.1, read as the reverse complement.
CGGCCTGCATCACGGCCGGCACCACCAGCGCGGAAAGACTGATGCCGATACCGGTGCCACCGTAATACATGCCGATCAGCAGGCCGCCGCGCCGGGGGTCCGTGGCACCCAGGCGCGCCGCCAGCAGGCCACCCGTGACAAACACCAGCGCGCTGGCGATTCCCGCCAGCAGACGCTGCACCAGCCACACCGTGGTGTCGGTGAAAAGACCGCTGGCGGCCATCAGCACACTGGCCGCCAGGCTGCCCCGCACCAGCAGCACGCCCGGACTGGTACGGCGCAGCAGCGCGGGCGTGACGAGGGCGCCGAGCAGGTAACCGGCCGCATTGCTGGTGTTCATCGCACCGGCCAGCGCATAACTCCAGCCCAGGTCGGCACGCATCGGCGGCAGCAGCAAGCCGTAGGCGAACCGCGTGATGCCCAGCGACACCGCCGCCCCGAGCGACAGCGCCAG
>JANLQZ010000450.1:0-7874 GCA_031368125.1 Betaproteobacteria bacterium | reverse complement strand
AAGGGGCTGAGCGACTACCAGCAGCGCCGGGTGTCGATCGAAGGCCAGCCGGAGCTGGCCGGCGCCTGCGACCGGATCATCGTCAAATCGGTAGTGATCGAACAGGGCAAACAGAACGGCGCCGCCTACCGTTTCGAGTCGACCGAGGAGTTCACTCTGGAGCGGCGCGCCGGCAGGTGGCTGGCGACGAGAGCTGCCACGAGCCAGCGTTAGCGGGCGGTCGGCGTGGTGAGCGGTCGCCCGCGCGGCCACCGGGTGCGGGGTGCGGGGTGCTGGTAAAGAAAGCTTGTCGCCGCGCCGCACCGTCGCGGCCCCTGCTTCGCACCGCGATCACGGCGCATTGCCGGGTTTGCAATTTATTTAACTATATGGTTAAATTAATTTTCAAACCAACCGGGAGCCGCTCATGATTCCAGTCACCAGTGCCATATTGGCAGCCTTCCTGGCCTTGTTGGGCGTGTTGCTGACGGTACAGGTCATCATGAACAGGGTGCGCCTGAAGATCACCACCGGCGACGGCGGCAATACGGACCTGGCCAGGGTCATTCGCGCCCACGCCAATTTCGCCGAGCAGGTGCCACTGGCCGTGTTGTTGTTCACGCTGGCCGAAATGGCTGGCGCACCACGCATGGCGCTGCTTGTGCTGGGCGCGTTGCTGGTGGTGGCGCGCATCCTGAGCGCCTGGGGCCTGTCGAGCTCGGCCGGCCTTTCCTTCGGCCGCCAGTCCGGCGCCGGCATGACGCTGCTGTACATGGTCGGCACTGTCGGACTGATCCTCTATACGGTGTTCCTGCGCTGAGGTTGCGGTTGCCCGGCTGGATTCGGGTGGACCAGGCCAACGCAGCAGGCGGCGTGTTTGGCCGCAAGATCAAACTGGTGGTCGAAGACTCCGCCTACGACACCAAGAAAGCCGTTCTGGCAGCTGACAAGCTGGTGTCGAGCGACCAGGTCTTCGCTGTTGTGGGCACGTTAGATGCCGCGCCCGCGGTGGCCACGGTCGACGCGATTGTGGACAGCGGGTCCCTGCACCTGTTCCCGCTCAACGCCCACCGCGCGATGTTCGAGCCCTTTCACAAACTCAAGTTCGCGGCCTACACGCCGTACACCGAAAGCACGCGGGCGGGAGTGAAGGAACTGCTGAAGAAGGGCTACAAGCGCGTGGCCATCCTGTACCAGGACGATGAGTTTGGCCTGGACATCCTGAACGGCACCGAAGCGGCCTTGAAGGAGGCCAACATGGCGTTGGTGGAGCGCACCAGCTAAAAGCGCGGCGCGACTGAGTTCTCGTCACAAATGCAGAAGCTCAAGGCGGCCAACCCGGACCTGATCGTGCTGGCCACAGTGTTGCGCGAGACCATCGGATCGATCAGCGAGGCGCGCAAGATCGGCTACACCAGTGACTTCATTGGCAGCCAGGGTTCTTACATCCCGGCGCTGCCGAAGCTCGGCGGCAAGGCCATTGACGGCCTGTACAACATGAACGAGATCCCCACCCCGTACCGTGACAGCCCCGGCAACAGCAAATTGCTCAACGAATGGATGGATATATACAAGGCGCGATATGGCAGCGACGCGGACATCGGTGGACTGCAGGGCTGGTTCGTGATGGACATGTTCATCAAGACCGCCGAGAAGGCGGGGCCCAAAACAGCGCTGATCACCGGCGGCTCGCGCGGGCTCGGCTTGCAGAGGGCGCAAGCCCTGGCGAGGCCGGTACGACGGTGCTGCTCTCGTCGCGCAAGGCACCCGAGCTCGAGGCTGCCGTTGCGCAACTCAAGAGCGAAGGCATCAAGGCTGAGTGGATTGCCGCCGATGCCGGCAAGGACGCCGACGTGGCGCGCCTGGCAGACGACGCCATTGCACGCCTGGGCCATGTGGACATCCTGGTCAATAACGCCGGTGCGTCCTGGGGCGCGCCCGCTGAGGAGCACCCGATCGAGGCCTGGGACAAGGTGATGAACCTCAACATCCGCGGTATCTTCCTGCTGACACAACTGATTGGCCGCAAGAGCATGCTGCCGCGCAAGAGCGGGCGCATCGTGAATGTGGCGTCGATCGCCGGGCTGGGTGGCAACCCGGCGTTCATGAAGACGATTGCCTACAACACCAGCAAGGGTGTCGTCGGGGGCGATGCGCACCAGCGCATCGTCGGGGAAGGCCGAGAAGGCGTAGTAGGCCTGGTCGGCCAGGATGTTGCGGTCGGCCAGGAACAGGATGCGCGGCCGCCGGGTTCCGAGTTCACGGGGCCCGGCGCCGCTCGTCCAGTCCGCCAGGTTCCAGCGGCTCTGAAACAGCTTCCATGCGAGCGTAGTAATCGGCCTGCTGCCGCAAATCGTCCGAAAGTCGCTCTGAAAATTTCATTGCAAATCAATCACTTAGAGCGAGCGACTTGAGAGCTGGAAGGCGATGAAGGTCTTGCCAGTGCCGGAGGCCAGCGTCAGCAGGATGCGCATGTTTGTGGGTTTCGGCCCGGCCTCGATGGATTCCAGCACGCGCGTGATGGCGATGTCCTGGTAGCAGCGCCCCTGCCAGGTGCCGCCCTTGTCCTCGAAGGGCGCGGCGGCGAAGCGTTCGCGCCAGGCATTCACTTCGACGAAGGTCAGCTTCCACAGGTCGTCAGGGCTCGGGTAGCAGGCCACGTCGGCCTCCAAGCCGGTGACCATGTCGATACCGTAGATCGCCTGGCCGTTGGTGGCGTAGGTGAATCGCACCGCCAGCTTCGCGGCGTAGCTCTTGGCCTGGCCGACGCCTTCGGTGTGCGGTTTGTCCCAGGCCTTGGCCTCGATCACGGCCAGCTTGGTGTTGCGGTAGACGAGCACGTAGTCGGCGATCTCGCCCTTGGCCCTCAGGCTCTGTCCACCCTTGCCACCGTTGCCCTGCAGCCGACCGAGCGTGATGCCGTGCTCGCGCAGCACACGGCTGCCTTCGACCACGCCCCAGCCGGCGGCCTTCAGGGCCGGGTCGATGTACTCGGCGCGGGTTTCGGCTTTGTTCATCACGCCGTGCGCCAGTCGTCCCCGGGCATGATGCGCCTCATGAACTGGTCGAACATCGGCACGGTGAAAGCCGTATCGCCGTGGTTCGGGCTCCAGATCATGCCCTTGGAGATCAACTGATTGCGCGTCGGCCCCAGGGCCGTGACCTTGCGGTTCAGGACACTGGCGATGTCGCCGGATCGGTGCGGCCCCGCGCCCAGGTCGGCCATGGCGCGAAGGTAGCGCTTTTCCGTTGGCGTCAGCCGGTCGAAGCGCACACGGAAGAAGCTTTCGTCCAGCGCGACAATCGCAACGGCCGACGCTTGCGCCACGTCCTGCACGGTGATCGGCGAGCGTGACGCGACGTCCCACACATGCTTGCCCCACTCCTGCAGGAAGTACGGATAGCCCTGGGTCTCCCGCACGATCCGTTCCAGTGCCCCGGGCTTGAAGGCCACCTTCTGTTGAGCAGCAGGCACCGCAATGGCATCGCGCGCGGCAGTGGCATCGAGCGGGCCGACCACGGGAAAGTCGAACAGGCGCTCGGCGTAGGACTTTGCGCGCCCCATGCGGCCGGGCAGTTGCGGCAAGCCCGCGCCGACCAGCATCACCGGCAATTGCCGCTGGGCGACCCGGTGCAAGGCCGTGATCAGCGCTGCCATCTGCTCTTCCTCGACGTACTGCAGCTCGTCGATGTAGAGGATCAACGCGGTGCCGGCGCTGCGCGCCGCCTCGCCGGCAACCTCCAGCAAGGCTTGAAGGTCATGCTCCAGATCGCCGTTGTCGGCCAGGCCCGGCTCCGGCTCGAAGTCGATGCCGACCTCGATATCGCTGTATTTGACTTTCAGCGCCTTGGCGAAGCCGGCCAGAGCCCGCAAGGCGCGCCGCCCAAGCTCACGCGCCTGCTCCACCCGCGACAGCCGCAACAACGCCTGCCGGAGTTGTGGCGCCAGGATGGCCGGCAGCGAGCGGCCTTCCGGCGCCTCGATGCGCAATGTGTGCAGGCCGGACGCTTCAGCGTCGTTGCGCATCCGGTCCAGCAGCACGGTCTTGCCCACACCGCGCAGGCCGATCATCAGCAGGCTCTTGGCCGGACGCCCGGCACGGATGCGCTCGGCGGCGATCCGCACGCTTTTGCGCAGTTCGTCGCGGCCCGCCAGCTCAGGCGGCGGCGTGCCGGCGCCGGGGGCGTAGGGGTTGGCGACCGGATCCATGGGGGCAGTTTATAGATACTTTATGAATATTACAATAATCTATTAACTTTCATAATATTCATATAAAAGGCCGATGCCAGAGGGCTCGATGCGCCTTGGCGCCATGGCGTCAAGCGATCCATCGACGCGGCGAGGGTTGCCGCCGCTGCAGTGCAAATGGCCCAGCGTGATGCCGTGCTCGCGCCGAAAGCGGCCGCCTCCGACCACGCCCCAGCCGGCGGCTTTCAGCGCGGGGGCGATGTGCTCGGCGCGGGTTTCGGCTGCGTTCATCGCTGTTCGGGAGATCGCACTCTCAAACGTCTGACGTCGCCCAACTGGCCTCAACCAAACACCGCCGGTGATCGCTTGAAGTACTCGACAAAGCTCGTGCATCTGGTCTGCACCTCGGGTACTCGCCGCCGTTGCGCCCGGCGTTGCCCATGTTCCTGATCTTGGCTTCGTACAGGTGCGACAGCTCGCGTTTCTCCGTCGGTGAACGGAAGCACAGCTCGTCCACCAGGTCGATGGCGTCGCGCAGGTTGTAGCCGCTCTGCACCTTGTTCTTGATCTCGCCGAAGACCTCGACGATCTTGTTTTCGATGGTGTTCGGGCCGCTGGCGCGCTGCTTGAAGCCGGCCAGGTAGGGGAAGAGCTTGCCGTTCACGAAGTCGCGCAGGTCGTCGCCGGTCAAGGCGGCGTTGTGGTCGAGCTTGCCCTCAAGGGTCTTGGGCGCGGCCCAGCTTTCCCAGCGGTAGGCTTCGGCCAGGATGAAGGTGATGGTCTTGCCTTCCAGCTCGGCCTCGGAGGCCCTGTCGTGCTCCAGTGCGTCGAGGTACTTCAGGAACAGCAGCCAGGACGATTGCTCGGTGTAGTCCAGCTCGCTGGTGCAACCGGCGTCCTTGTGCAGGATGTCGTCGATATTCTTGAAGGTCTGTTCGAACATGGCTTGAGTATCACTGAATCACACGGCGCACAGCACTTCGGCACCAATGGAAAAGGCCTTCAAGAATCTCTTCCTTGAAGGCCTTTGTACTGTCTCGTGGTCGGTGTGAAAGGATTCGAACCTTCGACCCCTTGCACCCCATGCAAAGTTTCGAGATTCCAGCAACTTCCTGAAAACTCCAGATCTTCTGGATTTATATATTAAATTCAACTACTTACGAAGAAAATGGCATCAGCCATTGTCCAGCCGAATCCGCCAAAGTACACTGCAATCCAGCCACGCGGTGTGGCTAAAAGTGTGGCTAAAAGCGAGGTGCCGATCCATGGCAATTGTGACGGTCAGAGAACTCCAGGCGCTTACCCCCGCCCGCGAAGGGCAGCGCGTTTCAATGGGCAACTCCATGTATGGCTCGGTGCGAACCGACCGCGATGGCTCCGTCAGTGTGTATGTCGTGTGGCGATACAAGTTCGCCGGCAGGTTGCGTCAGATCGCACTGGGCACATGGAAAGAAAAGCGCGGCCAGTCGCTCAAAGCGTTGCGCGACGAGCGCAACGCGCTTGCCGCAATCCTCAAAGCTGGTACCGACCCAATCGAAGTCAAGGCGGCGGAGCGCCTCAAGATTCAGGCAGACCAGTTGCATGCGTTGCAGACCCAGTACGACAGACTCGAGGAAATTGCGGACAAGCAGGCACGATTGACCGTTCGTTCATTGTTCGAGCAATGGCAGACCCTATCGCTGAAACAGCGAAAGGATGGAGGGACAGAGGCCAAGAGGGCATTCGAGCGCGACGTCTTTCCATTGATTGGCGACGTCGCCATTGTTGACGTCACTAGATCCCATATCCAGGCGGTGGTCGACCAAATGATGGAGCGCAACGTGGTGCGCATGACCAAAAGGGTTTTGTCCGACCTGCGGCAGATGTTTGGCTTCGCACTTGACCGTGAATTGCTCGAGTCCGATCCGACCGCGCGCATCAAAAAGGCGAAAATCGGTCCGGATGGGGAGCGATCGCGGGTCCTGAGCGAAAGCGAGTTGGCGGTCCTCCTGGAGGCGCTCCCGAAGTCCGGGCTTGCGGCGACGTCTCAACTTGCGCTATTGGTCCAGTTGTCAACAGTTGCGCGCATCGGCGAAGTCGTGTCCGCCAAATGGGAACATGTCGACTTTGCGCGGAAGCTGTGGGTCTTGCCGAACACCAAGAATGGGCGACCGCACCAGATCTGGCTGAGCGAATTCGCGTTGCAGCAGTTAACGACATTGCATTCTTTGACAGGGGCCACGGGCTGGGTACTTCCCAACGCCAGTTTGAATGGCCCGCTAGATTCCAAGACGATCACCAAGCAAGTTTCTGATCGCCAACGTGACGGCGAGCCGATGGCCAACCGGACAAAGCAAACCGGCGCACTGAAGCTCCCTGGCGGTCAGTGGCGTCCGCACGATCTGCGTCGGACCGGCGCCAGCTTAATGGCGGAAATGAACGTTTCTCCCGAAGTCATTGAACGCTGCCTCAACCATATCGAAGAGAACAAGATGAAACGCATCTACCAGCGTGCAACCTACGAATCGCAAATGCGCGACGCATGGAGCATTTGGGGCGAACGACTCAATCAATTGGATCGATCAAGATCCGCAACAACAAGCAGTGCTGGATTGATGCGACATCGCTGACATGGCCAGACAAGAGAACCGTTCAATTGCTTGGTTGCCGATGTCCATGCTGCACCTTGCCGCCTTCGATCTGCCGCAGCCGCCGATGCCCGCGCGCCAACGCGATCTGCAGGCCGCCTTGCCAGTGGGCGTTCGTCCAGGACTTCGGATCAGATCCTGCGCGAGGTTCTGCGGACAGTGGCGCAGTTTCACTGTACAGACGCCCAAAAACAGCGCCAAAAAGTGGCGCAGTTCTGAAAACAGCGCCAAAATGGCGCCATCCCAAATTGAAGGTGCGCCACTTCGAACATGTCTTCCACCACTGAACTGCAAGAGAGTATTCAGCGCAACCCTGGGCTGACACTCGCCGAGTTGCTGGTCCGCCATGCCCAGGTAGCACGCCGCACTGCCCAGCGCCTGATCGGCCAGATGATCAACGCAGGGCAGATCACCGCGCGCGGTGAAGGGCGTGCTCGTCGTTATTACCCGATCGGTACGGCAGCAGTGGCAGCACAAACCGATCGATTCCCCGATTTCATTCCGTTGTCGGCCGACAGCAGGGACGTCCTGGCCTATATTGATCGGCCGCTCGAAGCGCGCAACCCGGTGGGATATCAACGGGAATTCCTCGATTCCTACCAGCCGAACAAGACCTGGTATCTGTCCGAGCCGCTCAGACGCCAATTGCACAAGACCGGACGGACGCCGCAAATGGACGCGGCAGCAGGCACCTACAGCCGCGCCATTTTGAACCGGTTGTTGATCGACTTGTCCTGGGCGTCGAGCCATCTGGAAGGAAATACCTACTCCCGACTCGATACGCGCGAACTCATCGAGCACGGCAAGGCCGCACGAGGCAAGGCGGCCATTGAAACGCAGATGATTCTGAACCACAAGGCGGCGATCGAATTGCTGGTTGAAGGCATCGAAGAAGCAGCATTCAATCGCTACACATTGATGAATCTGCACAGCGCCTTGGCGGAAAACCTCCTGCCCAACCCTGCCGACGAAGGGCGGATTCGCCAGCATGCCGTGGATATCGGCAAGAGCGTCTACCGCCCTCTATCGATGCCTCAACAAATCGAGGACTTGTTGGACATGTTGCTCGGCATGGCAAA
>JANLQZ010000890.1:0-6459 GCA_031368125.1 Betaproteobacteria bacterium | reverse complement strand
GCCAACGGCTTCATCGACATCGAAACGCCGATGCTGACCAAGTCGACACCGGAAGGCGCGCGCGACTATCTGGTTCCAAGTCGCGTGCACGATGGCCACTTCTTCGCGTTGCCGCAGTCGCCCCAACTGTTCAAGCAACTGCTGATGGTGGCGGGCTACGACCGCTACTACCAGATCACGAAGTGTTTTCGCGACGAAGACCTGCGTGCCGACCGGCAGCCGGAGTTCACGCAGATCGACATCGAAACCTCGTTTCTGGACGAGCAAGAGATTCGCAGCCTGACGCAGGCCATGATCACCACCGTGTTCCGCAACACGATGGACGTCGATCTGGGCGAGTTCCCGGTGATGGCGTATTCCGAGGCCATGCATCGTTATGGCTCCGACAAGCCGGACCTGCGCGTGAATCTGGAGTTCGCCGAGGTGACAGACCTCATGGTCGACGTGGATTTCAAGGTGTTTTCTGGCGCGGCCAAGTCCAAAGGCGGCCGCGTCGTGGCATTGCGCGTGCCGGGTGGAGCCAGGGAGTCGGGCGGCCTGAGTCGCGGCGACATCGACGCCTACACCGAGTTCGTCAAGATCTATGGCGCCAAGGGCCTCGCCTACATCAAGGTCAACCAGGCTGCGGCTGGCGCAGGTGCCGCCGCTTCGCGCTGGCCGGGCCTGCAAAGCCCGATTGTCAAGAACCTGCACGACCGGGCGATCTCCGAGGTTCTGCTGCGTACCGGCGCCCAGGATGGCGACCTGATCTTCTTTGGGGCGGACAAGGCGAAGATTGTCAATGATGCGATCGGTGCGCTGCGGGTCAAGATCGGTCACAGTGAATTTGGCCGCGGCAACGGGCTGTTCATGGCCGGGTGGCGCCCGATGTGGGTGGTTGATTTTCCGATGTTCGAGTTCGACGAGGAGGCGCAACGCTACACCGCCACCCACCACCCGTTCACGGCGCCGAAGGACGGCCACGAAGACTGGATGGTTTCCGCGCCCGAAAAATGCATCTCCAAGGGCTACGACATGGTGCTCAATGGCTGGGAGATGGGCGGCGGGTCGGTGCGTATCCACCGCGCCGACGTGCAACAGAAAGTCTTCGACGCGCTCAAGATCACGCCAGAAGAAGCTCAGCTCAAGTTCGGTTTCCTGCTCGATGCACTGCAGTATGGCGCACCACCGCACGGGGGGCTGGCATTCGGGCTGGACCGCATCGTCACGCTGATGACCGGGGCCGAGTCGATCCGCGACGTGATCGCTTTCCCCAAGACCCAGCGCGCCCAGTGCCTGTTGACTCAGGCGCCTTCGCCGGTCGACGAAAAGCAACTGCGGGAGCTGCATATCCGCCTGCGGACGGCGGCTGGCGCCTGAGTTGCGGCAACTGGCCATGCACTGCCGGCAACCATGTTGTGCGGCAGGGCTTCTGACGGCGTGGCCCGTGGCGCAAAATGGGCCAAGACCGGCCTTGCGCCCACTCCCGTGCCCAGAGCTTTCAAAATCCCGCAGTCCGTGCTGGTGGTGATCCACACGCGCACGCTGGACGTCCTGCTCATCAAACGGGCCGACGCGCCGGACTTCTGGCAATCGGTGACCGGCAGCAAGGAGCACGCGGAAGATGGTTTTAGCCAGACGGCAACGCGCGAAGTATTGGAGGAAACCGGTATCGACTGCCGCCCAGGCAGCACGCTTGGTGACGGCTTGGTCGATTGGCGGCTCGAAAACGTGTACGACATCTATCCACGCTGGCGTCACCGTTATGATGCCGGCGTGACCCGCAACACCGAACACCTGTTTGGGTTGGTGGTGCCGCGGGACATCCCCGTGATGCTCAACCCGGCCGAACACACGGCGTACCGTTGGCTGCCGTGGCGCGATGCCGCAGCCGCCTGCTTTTCCCCTTCGAATGCGGAAGCCATCCTGATGTTGCCTCGGATGTCGCTCGCGGGGGAGCCACCGTGAATGTGCTTCGGGTTGCGACCTACAACATCCATAAAGGCGTGCAGGGTATGGGTCCGCGGCGAAGGCTCGAAATCCATAATCTCGGCCATGCCGTGGAGCAGCTCGATGCCGACATCATCTGTCTGCAGGAGGTGCGCAAGGTGCATCGCGGCGAGGCGCGTTATTTCTCGCACTGGCCAGATCTGCCGCAGGCGGAATTCCTGGCGCCGGACGGATACGAGGCGATCTATCGCACCAATGCGGTCACGCGCCATGGCGAACACGGGAACGCGATGTTGACCCGCTGGCCGGTACTCGACCACCAGCACGAGGATATGTCGGACCATCGCTTCGAGCAGCGTGGGCTGCTGCATTCCGAGTTGATGGTCCATGGACAGGCGGTTCATGTGGTTGTTGTGCATCTGGGGCTCATTCGCGCCAGCCGCGCGCGCCAGCTGGCGCAACTTCAGCGCTTCATTGCGCGCGAGGTTCCCGAGCACGCTGCGCTGTTGGTCGCCGGTGACTTCAACGATTGGGGCACACTGGCGCAGCGCGAGCTGTCCACCGTGGGCCTGCACTCCTTCGTCGGCGCGCGCCAGCCGACCTTTCCGGCCCGCCTGCCGCTGGTCCAGCTGGACCATGTGTATGCGCGCGGTCTTCGACCGATCGGCATTGAGGTGCCGCGCGGGCGGATCTGGTGGCGCATGTCGGACCACTTGCCTTTGATAGCCGAGTTTGCCTTGCCGGGTTGAACGGGCACAAACCCGCCATGGCACGACTCAGGGAAGCCCATCAGGTCCAACTGCTGCAAGGCGGTCAGGAATATTTTGCGTCGCTGGTCCAGTCGCTCGACGCAAGCCAACACGAGGTCAGGATGGAGACCTACATCTTCCATCTCGACGACTCGGGCAACCACATCGCCGCGGCGCTGGAGCGCGCCGCCACACGGGGAGTGCGGGTCTATCTCACGATGGACGGTGTGGGAACGCCGACCCTGCCGCCCGAATGGATGGGGCGGTTCGACCACAGCGGCGTCCAGTGGCACATCTTTTCCCCCTTGGGGCGGCTCGGGATGTTCATCCCGAGCCGGTGGCGACGGCTGCACCGCAAGTTGTGCGTGGTCGACGGCGAGGTTGCCTATTGTGGCGGCATCAATGTCATGGACGATTTTTTTGATCCCAACCACGGGCCCTTGAACGCACCGCGGCTCGATTTCGCGGTGCGCGTGACCGGCCCATTGGTGCAGGACGTGCACGAGGCCATGGTCCGTTTCTGGTGGCGGCTCAAGCTCAGCGCGGAAGTGCGCAGCCGGGAGTTTCCCGCGGCGTGGCGGGAGTTGCAGGAAACCATGCGGCGTGCCGTTGCCGGGCATCTGCGCGCCGATGGCGATTCCCCGAGCAAGTATCCGGCCGCGGACAGCCATTCGAGCGCGCATGGCGCCCGGGCAGAGCTGGTACTGCGCGACAACCTGCGCAACCGCACGCGCATCGAGCGCGCCTATCTCAAGGCCATCGGTGACGCACGCACCGAAGTGGTGATCGCGAACGCCTATTTCCTGCCCGGGGCGCGATTGCGCCGGGCCCTCATCCACGCCGCGCACCGCGGTGTGCGTGTGCGTTTGTTCCTCCAGGGGCGTTACGAGTATTTCCTGCAGTACCATGCGTCGCGGCCGGTCTACAGCGCGCTGATGGACGCCGGCGTGGAAATACATGAATACGCGGAAAGCTTCCTGCACGCCAAGGTCGCGGTGATCGATTCCCATTGGGCGACCGTCGGGTCTTCCAACCTCGATCCGCTGAGCCTGTTGCTGGCGCGCGAAGCCAACGTGGTCGTGGATGACCCGCGATTCGCCCAGACCTTGCGTGCGCGACTCGAGCGCGCCATGGCGCAAGGAGGCAAACAGGTGGCGGCGGCGGAGTTCGCGATTCGTCCGCGGCGCCAGCGCGTGCTGGAGCTGGTCGCCTTTGCGACGATGCGGGTGGGGCTCTTCCTGATCGGGCGGCGCTATTGATCCGATAGCTTGCTCCCGGGCCCTTGCGGAGCCCGCAGACCTAAGACCCTGACGGCCAAACGCTGCTACGATGATGCGATGTTAATGCAGCCCCACACCATGATGCGACCAACCGATGCCGACGAGGGCACGCCAGTCTCGGTCAAGATCCGCGAACGGATACTGGCGGCGCGAAAGCGGTTCAATGCGAACGACAACATCTCCGACTTCATCGAGCCGGGCGATCTCGAGCGGTTGCTTGACGAGGTCGAAGGCAAGATGAAAGGGGTCCTGAGCAGCCTCGTGATCGACACCGAGCACGACCACAATACGGACGACACGGCCCGCCGCGTGGCCAAGATGTATGTCAACGAGGTATTTAGGGGGCGCTATGTGAAGCCACCGCAGATCACGGAGTTCCCCAATGCCGAGCACCTGAACGAACTGATGATCGTCGGCCCAATCACCGTGCGCAGTGCCTGTAGCCACCACTTCTGTCCCGTGATCGGCAAGATATGGATCGGCGTGATGCCCAATGAACACACCAACGTGATCGGCTTGTCGAAGTACGCGCGGCTGGCCGAATGGATCATGGGCCGTCCCCAAATCCAGGAAGAGGCGGTGGTGCAGCTGGCCGACCTGATTCAACTCAAGACACAACCCGATGGTCTTGCGATCGTCATGGAAGCCAGCCACTACTGCATGGCGTGGCGTGGCGTCAAGGACATGGACAGCAAGATGATCAACTCGGTGATGCGTGGTGTATTCCTCAAGGATTCCTCCCTGCGCCGGGAATTTCTTTCACTGATCCCAGGGAGAGGTTGAGACCATGCTGGTACGCCTTTTGTATGCGAGCCGCGCCGTCGACACCAGCACGGACGCGATCGACGCGATCCTGTCGCAGTCTCGGCAGTCGAATCCGGTGTGCGGCATCACCGGAATCCTGTGTTACGGCGGAGGCATATTCCTGCAGGCGATCGAAGGTGGGCGCATGGCCGTAAGCGACCTGTACGGTCATATCCAGAGGGATGTGCGGCACCGCGATGTCGTATTGCTTCACTACGAAGAGATCTCCGAGCGCCGCTTCGGCGGCTGGACCATGGGACAGGTGAACATGTCCAGGATCAATGCCTCGATATTGCTCAAATACGCGGAGAAGCCTGAACTCGATCCCTACTCGGTCTCCGGCAAGGTCTCGCTGGCCTTGCTGGAAGAACTGATGGCGACTGCCTCCATCATGGGCCGTGCCTAACCGCGCTCGTACGCGCCCAGGCGCATGTGCCGCGACGCACTGATCGCGGCGTGGCGGCTGGTAGTCTGAATTCACTGCGATGGTCAGCCTGATCGGCTGCGACTTCAGCAGCCGACCGACCGCGCGCAAGCCGATCGTGGTTGCCACCGGTACCCTTGAGAACGGGTCCGTGCTGCTGGAGACCCTGCTGCGTCTCGCGTCGCTCGATGCGTTCGGCGGCTGGCTCGCGCGGCCGGGCGACTGGGTTGGCGCTTTTGATTTCCCCTTTGGTTTGCCACGTGAACTGGTGCTGCGTCTCGGCTGGCCGACGACCTGGCCGGCGTGCATGCGCCACTATGCGGCATTGACGCGCGCGCAGATACGCGACCAGTTCGCGGCTTTCTGCGACGGCCGGCCGGTGGGCGGCAAGTTCGCGCACCGCGCCACCGATGTTCCGGCGGGTTCGAGTCCATCGATGAAATGGGTCAATCCGCCCGTCGCGTACATGTTGCATGCGGGTGTCCCACTGCTGGTCGCGGCCGGTGTGGCATTGCCCGGTTTGTGTGCCGGCGCGCCAGAGGATGTGGATGCGCGCGGGGTGGCTCGTCGCGTAGCTCTCGAGGGTTATCCGGGCCTGCTGGCGCGCGAGGTGCTGGGCGGGCGGAGCTACAAGAGCGACGACAGGCGCAAGCAAACACCGCAGCGCCAGTTGCATCGCGAGCAGTTGCTTTGTGCCCTGGAGGCCGGTCACACCCGCTTGGGACTGAGGCTGCGGCTAGACCAGGCCCAGCGCGCAACCCTGGCCAACGACGGCAGTGGCGACAGCCTGGACGCCGTGCTTTGCCTGCTGCAGGCGGCTTGGGGCGCGGGCCGGGGCGGGCCATGGTTCGGCCTGCCCGAAGCACTCGATCCGCTGGAAGGCTGGATCGTGAGCGCGGTGCACACCCCCCCGCGTTGATCCGGCTCAGACCGCCTTCGGAATGATCGTTTCTTCGAGTTTGGCGGCGAGTTGGGTCACTGCCAATGCGGCCGGACAACCGGGCATCGTCTGCATCATCAACTGGCGCCGCATGACTGCCTGGCGCACCGACGGATCGGCAGGAATGTCGCCTAAATGCACCAGCCGGACCCCCCGCCCTGGCTCGGACACGACGAAACGGTCCAGCACCTGTTGCAGCTGGCTGGTGATGGCGCGCCCGTCGCCCAGGCGCGCCGTCTGGTTGATGACCATGTGGATGTTGGCGCGCTTTTGTTGCCCGGCCAGTACCTTGATCGTGGCGTAGGCATCCGTCAGCGAGGTCGGCTCCGGCGT
>JANLQZ010000886.1:0-2240 GCA_031368125.1 Betaproteobacteria bacterium | reverse complement strand
TTCGTCGCGCATCGCGGCGGTCGCCAGCCAAGACACCGCTGCGCCGGCCAGCAGCCGTGCCAATCCGCGTGTGGCGGGGTCATCGAACACCAGCAAGTCGAGCGCCACATTGGTGTCCAACACGAAGGGACCGTGCAGGACGGGCCGGGCGGCGGGCGGGCAGGCCGGCACCTGCCCGGTCATGGGGCGGGCGGCGCGGGCGCGTCAGCGCGCGCGGAGCCCTTGACCATGTCGAACCGGAACAGGCGGCATTCGATCGGCCCGTTCCACATCGGCACCCGGCGCGACTCTTTCAGGCGCATCTTGCCCGGCAGCTTGAGGTCGGGCGTGAGCACCCAGGCGGTCCAGCCGGCGTAGTTCCTTTTCCAGTGGGCCGCCAGCTGCACGAAGAACTCGCCGCCGTCCGGCGTCTGCGCATGCTCGCGGCCGCCGGTCGCTTCGCCACCAGCGCGGGCCCTGGGCGTGCCGTGGCGCGATTGCGCAGCGCCGACGCCGGCCACACCCGCGGCGTCGATGCGTTCGCCGTAAGGCGGGTTGACCAGCATCACGCCGGGCCGGTCCGATGGCGGCATGCGCTGCAAGGCGTCGCCACCACGAAACTCGATCACGTCGGCAACCCCCGCGCGCTGCGCGTTGCGCTGTGCGAAGTCGACCATGCGGTGGGCCACGTCGCTGCCGAAAATGAGCGGCTTGTCGCCCGAGCCGCTCGGGCGCTGCGCCCGTTGCGCCTCGCCCTGGATCGCGGCCCAGACATGGGGCTGGAACGGCAACATCTTTTCGAACGCGAAGTGGCGCAGGCTGCCAGGCGCAATGTTGCAGGCGATCTGCGCTGCCTCGATGGCGATCGTGCCGCTGCCGCAGCACGGGTCGTACAAGGGCTGTTGCGGGTTGTCGGCCCAGCCGCTGGCGGCGATCAGTGCAGCGGCCAGTGTTTCCTTCAGGGGCGCCTCGCCCTTGTCCTCGCGCCAGCCGCGCTTGAACAGCGCCTCACCCGAGGTATCGATATACAGCGAGACGGTGTCGGTGGTGAGGTGCGCGTAGATGCGGATGTCCGGCCATTGCGTGTCGACATCCGGGCGCACGCCGGCGGCCTTGGCGCGGAACCGGTCGCACACCGCGTCCTTGATCTTCAGGGCGGCGAAGTTCAGGCTGGTCAACGGGCTGTGCTGGGCCGTGACTTCCACCTTGATCGACTGCCGGGGTGTGAACCAGATCTCCCATGCCACGTCGCTGGCGGCGCGGTACAGGTCCTGCTCGTTGCGGTACTGGGCGTGGAACAGCTGCACCAGCACCCGCTGCGCCAGCCGGCTGTGCAGGTTGAGCAGCATCGCGTCGCGCCACGCCGCGTTGACCGCGACACCGCCGCGCTGCCGGTGCACCTGCTGCGCCGGCTGGCCGGTGATGCGCGCCACCTCCTGCGCCAGGTAGTCTTCGACGCCGGCGGCGCACGGCAGGAATAGTTGCAGCTGGTTCACGGGCGCCTTCGGATCGGATTCGGACTGGCCGGCACCATGGCGGCCGCTACAGCGCCCGGCGCAAGCTGGCCGGCGCGATCTTGAGGCCTTCGCGGTACTTCGCCACGGTGCGCCGGGCACAGGCGATGCCCTGCTCCTTGAGCATGTCGGACAGCTGGTTGTCGCTCAGGGGTTTGGCGTCCGACTCGGCCTCGATGAATTGCCTGATCAGGGCCCGTACCGCCGTGCTCGACGCGTTGGCGCCCGAGTCGGTGCCCAGGCCCGAGCCGAAGAAATACTTCAGCTCGAAAGTGCCCAGCGGCGTGGCCATGAACTTGGCGGTCGTGACCCGGCTGATGGTCGACTCGTGCAGCCCGAGTTCGTCCGCGATCTCGCGCAGCACCAGCGGGCGCATGGCCAGTACGCCATGCATGAAGAAGCTCTTCTGGCGTTCGACAATGGCGCTGCTGACGCGCAGGATGGTATCGAAGCGCTGCTGGATATTCTTGATGAACCAGCGCGCCTCCTGCAGCCGCTGCTGCAGCGCGGCGTGGTTGGAGGCGTCACTGCCATTGCCGCGGTGCTGGCGCAGGGCATTGGCGTAGATGTCGTGCACGCGCAGGCGTGGCATCACCTCCGGATTGATCTGGGCCCGAAATCTGGCCTGCGCACCTTTGCCGACCTGCACCACCAGCACGTCCGGAACCACGATGTTGCGTTCGACGTTGACAAAACGCCGGCCCGGCTTGGGTTCCAGTCGGCCGATCACGGCAATCGCCTCCCTGA
>JANLQZ010000881.1:0-7393 GCA_031368125.1 Betaproteobacteria bacterium | reverse complement strand
CAAACCATGCAGTTCTGCGCCGACCAGGCGGTGCAAATACTGGGCGGCATGGGTTTCATGCGCGGCACGCGCAGCGAGCGCATCTACCGCGAGGTCAAGGTCATGATGATCGGTGGTGGCTCCGAAGAAATCATGAAGGAGCTCGCCGCGCGCCAGTTGGGGCTGTGACGGAAGGCCGCCCATGACGCGATCCCGCCACGCCGGTGCCGTTGCGGCCCCGGTCGAGTTCGAACCCGAATTCGTCGCCGGCCTGAAAAGAATTTTCGAGCAACTGGTGGTGTTCAACCAGATCCTCGGCCTGCAGGTCACCGTGGTGGCGCCCGACCGGGTGAGCGCACGCATCGCCATGCGGCCCGAGTTGGTGGGGCATTTTGGCTACAACCGCGTGCACGGCGGCGTGATCAGCGCCGGCCTGGACAACATCGGCGCGCTGGCTGTCATGGCCGCCATTGGCGCGCGCCACATGGACGACGCGCCGGCGTTGCGACTGCAGCGTTTCTCGAAACTCGGCACCATCGACCTGCGGGTCGACTACCTGCGCCCGGGCATCAGCGAACACTTCGATTTGCACGCCCAGGTCATGCGCCTGGGTTCGCGGGTGGCCTCCACGCGCATGGAGTTTTGCGGGGCCGACGGAACGCTCTTTTCCACGGGTTCGGCAGCCTATATGGTGTCGTGAGCGGCGCCTGCGGCGTGTCGGGCGGGAGCGTCCCCGATACCATCGGGGTGCGGCAGGTTGGCACTGGGCCCTGCACCTGACCAAGCGCAAGGAGATCTGCATGGCCCTGAGTACGGCATCGGCACGCACGCCCATCCACAACCGCTCGATCCAGTTCCAGGGCTACCTGCGCGACGATGGGTTGTGGGATATCGAAGCCCAGATGCAGGACACCCGGCTGTACGGTTACCTGTCGCGAGAACACGTTGCCGTGGCGCCCTTGGCGACGGTGCACCACATGCTGCTGCGCGTCACGCTGGACGACCGCCTGGTCGTCCAGGCGATCGAAACCGGGCTGCCGACGACACCGTTCCCGGAGTGCGCCCTGGCCGCCGCCCCGATGGAAAAGCTCATCGGTGTGCGCCTGGGAAATGGCTGGCGCAACGCCATCGACGAGGCCATGGGCGGCATCGCCGGTTGCACCCACCTGCGCGAGTTGCTGTTCAACGTGGCAACCGCCGCGTTCCAGACCATTCCGATCTACCGCAACCACCACGCCCGTTCGCAGGGCGTGCCCATGGTGCGATCGGCCAAGCCGCCACCGCACTTCGGCAAGTGCATGTCCTGGGATTTCAACGGGCCGGTGGTGCAGCGCGTGGCGCCCGAGTTCTACGGCTGGAAGCCGCCCACCGACTAGGCGCGTTCGCGTGCGCCAGGCGCTTGCCGCAGGTCAGTGGGTGTAATCGGAAATCACTTTCCACTTGCCCCCCTGGATCTGCGACAGGCGCACCTGATCGAAGCCCTGGCGCTTTTTCGGGCCATATGAGGCCTCCGGCGCACCGAAGATGTCCGGCGCGAACTTGATGGTTTCCAACGCCTTGATGAAACTGTCGGTCGTCAGGGTCGGGCCGGCCTTCTGCGCGGCGGCGATCACGGTTTCCATGGCCTGGTAGCCATAGATAGCGAATACCGTTGGTTCCTCATTGAACTTGGTCTGGTATTTTGTGGCCCAGAAGCGCAATGGCTGAGACGCGTCGTCGAGGTACGGAATCTGCACTGACATCGTGGCGTACAGACCGTCCATCGCTTGCCGGCCCAATTTGTGGATCAGGTCGGTGTAGCCGGCCTGGGAACTGAGGAACACCGGGTTGAAGCCAGTCTTGCGGCTCTCGGCGATGGGGCCGATGGTCTCGCGGACGATCCCTCCCATCACCACCATGTCGCAGCTAGCTGACTTGAGGCGCGCCACTTGCGAGGAGAAGTCGGTTGCGCCAGTCTTGAAAGTGGTTTTCTCGGCGAGGGCCATGTTGATGGTCTTCAGGCCCGCCTCGGCGCCAGCTACCACTTCGGCGCCGAAATCGTCATCCTGGGCAATCGAACAGACCTTCTTGGAACCCTTTTCCTTGGCCAGCTTTGGCACAAAGATGCGCATCTGGTCGAAGTAGGTCGGCCCCGGCGCGAATTTGAGCTTGTGGAAAGGCTCGAACATTTGCTGCGAGGCGGTGATCGGGAATATGTTGGGCACATTCTTCTCGAACTGCACCGGCATGGCGGCAAGATTGTTAGTGGTACCGATGTGGGCGACCATGGCGAAGATCTTGTCTTGATTCACCAGCTTTTGTGCCGCCAGAACGGCCTTTTTCGGGTCGTACTGGGAATCTTCGATCAGCAGCTTGATCTTGCGCCCGTGGATGCCTCCAGCCTGCTCGTTGAGCTCGTCGATGCGCAATAACATGCCGTTGCGCGTCTGCTTGCCATAGGCGGCGATGGGCCCGGACAAGTCCTGGATCGTGCCGATCACGATCTCGTTCTTGCTGACGCCCTGCGTTTGTGCGGCGGCGTAGCTGGTTGTCAGGGCCAGCGCGGCCAGGGCTAGGACGGACTTCAGTTTCATAGCGTGTCTCCTGTTAAAAATCGGCATGGCAGTTACAGTCTTCTCGCGGGTCACCGGTACATCGCGTCGATCTGCGCGGCGTATTTCTTCTCGACCAGTCTGCGTTTGAGCTTCATGGTGGGCGTCAGTTCCTCATCCTCGGCGCTCAACTGGGTGTCGAGCAGGAAGAACTTCTTGATCTGCTCGACGCGGGCAAACTTCTTGTTGACGCGCTCCATTTCCGCATGGATCAAGGCCTGTATTTCGGGCGCCCTGGTCAGGCTGGCGTAATTGGAGAACGGCACATCGTGGTCCTGCGCATATTTCTCGACGTTTTCCTGGTCGATCATGACGATCGCGCTCAGGTAGGGGCGCTTGTCACCGATCACTACGGCGTCGGTGACGTAGGGCGAGAACTTGAGTGCGTTTTCCAGTTCGCTGGGCGTGACGTTCTTGCCGCCGGCCGTGATGATGATGTCCTTCATCCGGTCGGTGATGCGAAAGTACCCGTCGGCATCGGCGCTGCCGACGTCGCCGGTGTGCAGCCAGCCGTCGCTATCGATCGTCTCCGCCGTTTTTTCCGGCTGGTTGAGATAACCCATGAACACGTTGCGCCCGCGGATCAGCAACTCGCCGGTCTGCGCATCGACGCGCACTTCGACGCCGTCGGTGGCACGCCCGATCGTGCCCGGGCGCATCCCGTCCACCGTGCTGAAGGTGCCCAAAGCGCCCGATTCGGTCATGCCCCAGCCCTCGAGCATGGGAATACCCAACGCCAGGTACCAGCGGATCAGTTCCGGCGAAATCGGCGCCGCGCCCGAGAGCAGCGCACGCGCGCGGTGGATGCCGATCATCTTGCGCACGTTGTTGAGCGCGAGCAGCCGGCCGAGTTCGAACCTGAGCTTCAGCCAGGGACCGACCGGTTGGTGCGCCAGAACCCGCTCGGCGACCTGGCTGCCGACGCCGATGGCCCAGGCATACGCGAGTTGCTGCAGCGCCGAAGCCTCCTTGATCGCGATGACCACGCCCGAATAGAACTTTTCCCAGACACGCGGCACGGCGAACAGGAACGTGGGCGAGATTTCGCGCACGTTCTCTGGAATCGTGTCGGGGTTTTCGACGAAGTTCAACACGCAGCCGCAATAGACCGACGAGTATTCGCCGATGATGCGCTCGGCGATGTGGCACAGCGGCAGAAAACACATGCGCTCGTCGATGTCGAGCGTGGGCAGGCGGATATTGGCCTGGCGCATGCTGTAGACCAGCCCGGCATGGCTTTGCATGGCGCCTTTGGGTTTGCCGGTGGTGCCCGAGGTGTAGACCAGGATCGCCAGGTCCTGCGGCTGGCAGGACCGGATGCGGTCTTCCAGCGCCGACGGATGCTGCTGCAGCCAGACGCGCCCGGCCTGGCGCAGGTCGTCCAGCGACATCACGCCGGGGTCGTCGAGGTCGCGCAGACCCTTCATGTCGAACACCACGATCTTGCGCAAACGCGGCAGCTGGCTGCGCACCTCGAGCGCCTTGTCGAGTTGCTCCTCGTCCTCGGCGAACAGGATGACCGTCCCGGAGTCCTCGCACAGGTAGTGGACCTGGCTGGCGGCGTCGGTCGGGTAGATGCCGTTGCACACACCCGCGCAGCTGAGCACGGCCAGGTCGGTCAGCACCCATTCCACCAGCGTGTTGGCAAGGATCGCGGCGCACTCGCCGCGCCCGAAGCCGATGCTCAGCAGCCCGGCACCGATTTCGCGCACGGCGTCGGCGGCCTGGTCCCAGGTCCAGCTGCGCCAGACGCCGAGTTCTTTCTGGCGCATCCAGACCCTCGGGCCACGGACGGCGACGGCATTCCAGAACACCGCGGGAATCGTCTCGCCCGCCATCTGCAGCGCAGTGTTGGGCTCGTACTTGGTCAGCGTCCAGAGATTGCTCATGGCATGTTATCTCCACGTCTTCTTCTTCTTCCAGCGCCGATCGCCACGCACGCCGGTTTCCTTCACGCCGAGGTAGAACTCCTTGATGTCCTCCTTTTCACGCAGGTTGGCGCAGGTGTCTTCCATCACGATGCGGCCGTTCTCCAGCACGTATCCGTAGTCCGCGGCATTCAGGGCCATGTTGGCGTTTTGCTCGACCAGCAGGATCGTCATGCCGCGCTCGCGGTTGATGCGCACGACGATCTCGAAGATTTCCCGGGTCAGTTTGGGACTCAGGCCCAGGCTGGGTTCGTCCAGCAGCATCAGGTCGGGTGCGGCCATCAATGCGCGCGAGATCGCCAGCATCTGCTGCTGGCCACCCGACAGCAGCCCGGCGTCCTGGCCGGCGCGTTCCCGCAGGATCGGGAAATAACCGAACACAACCTCCATGTCTTTGTGCACGCCGTCGCCATCGGTGCGCGTGTAGGCCCCCATCAGCAGGTTGTCGCGCACCGACAACAGCGGGAACACTTCGCGGCCCTCGGGCACATGGCACAAACCCTGCTGCACGATGAAGGCCGGGTCGCGGGCAGTGATGTCGCCGCCCTTGAATTCGATCGAGCCACGGCGCGGGTCGATGATGCCCGAGATGGTTTTCAGAATCGTCGTCTTGCCGGCACCGTTGGAGCCCAGCACGGTGGCGATTTCGCCCCGGCGCACCTGCAGGCTGACGCCACGGATGGCCTTGATCGGGCCATAGGCGCTCTCGACGTTGAGCAGCTTGAGCACCGGCTGGTCACTGACGGGTGGTGGTGATGCGCTCATGGCGCATGCTCCTCGCCGCGGGTCACGGGCCGGCGCAGCGACGAGACGTCGTCCATCGAGCCGAGGTATGCCTCGATCACGCCTGCGTCGTTCTGCACCTCGGCCGGTGTGCCCTGGGCCAGCATGGCGCCCTGGTTCATGGCCAGCACACGGTCGGAGACCTTGGACACCAGGCTCATGTCGTGTTCCACCATCAGCACCGTGATCCCGAGCTCGTGTTGTATGTCCTTGATCCAGAACGCCATGTCGCCGGTCTCCTCGACGTTGAGGCCGGACGATGGTTCGTCGAGCAGCAGCATTTTCGGGCTGGTCGACAGGGCGCGCGCGAACTCGACCACTTTGCGCACGCCGTAGGGCAGGCCGGCCACCATCGAATCGCGGTAGTGCTGCAGGTCGAGCAGGTCGATCACGCGCTCCACATGTTCGCGCGCCGCGACCTCGGCCGCGCGCGTCCTGCGCGTGAAGAAGATCTCGCTCCACAGCCCCGTGCTGCGGTGGGTGTGGCGGCCGATCAGCAGGTTGTGCAGCACTGAGGCGTGCTCGAACAGTTCGATGTTCTGGAACGTACGCGCGATGCCCATCGACGCGATCTTGTGCGGCGGCGCCTGCGTCAGGTTGTGGCCCTCGAAGAAGATCTCACCCGAGGTCGGCGTGTAAAGGCGGCTGATCAGGTTGAACACCGTCGTCTTGCCCGCGCCGTTGGGGCCGATCAGCGTGAACACCTCGCCCTTGCGCACGTCGAAACTCACGTCGTTGACGGCCAGCACGCCGCCGAAGCGCATGCTGAGGTGCTTCGCCGAAAGCAGTACTTCGCTCATGAAAGGCGATCGGATTTCTGGAACGTCTTCTGTCGCTTGAACATGCCCTGGCGGTAGAACGGGAAGATCTGCAGGTAGGTGCGAATCTTGAGCCAGCGTCCGTAGATGCCCATCGGCTCGAACAGCACGAACGCGATCAGCACCACGCCGAACACCACGCCCTGCAGCCCGGGCGCCATGCCGATCGCCGGGGGCAGGAAGTCCTTGGACAGCGCGATCAGCTGCGGCATGCTGATCAGGAAGATGGCGCCCAGGAACGCCCCATGTACCGAGCCCAGGCCGCCCACCACGATCAGCAGCAGCAACTCGATCGACTGCAGCAGGCTGAACTGGTCCGGCGAGATGAACTGCAGCTTGTGCGCGTACAGCGCGCCGGCAATTCCGGTGATCGCCGCCGAGAGCGCGAACGAGGTGGTCTTGTAGCGCGCCAGGTGGATGCCCATGCTCTGCGCCGACACTTCCGAATCGCGGATCGCCACGAACGCGCGCCCGGTGGACGAGCGCAGCAGGTTCAGGATCGCCAGTGTGCACAGAGCGGTGAGCAGCAGGCACAGGTAGTAGAACGCCTCGCCGCTCTCGAGCTTCCAGCCGAAGATGTCGGGTGCCTTCACGTGCATGCCCTTGTTGCCGCCGGTCACCGAGTCCCAGCGCGTGAACAGTTCCTGCACGATGAAGCCGAACGACAGCGTCGCCATGCCCAGGTAGATGCCCTTGACGCGCAGCGCTGGAATGCCGATCACCACGCCGGTGGCGGCCGACAGCGCCGCCGCCGCCAGCAGTGCCAGCGGAAACGGCACGCCCATGTTGGTCAGCACTGCGTGGGTGTAGGCGCCCATGCCGAGGAACGCGGCGTGGCCGATCGAGAACAGCCCGGTGAAACCGGCCACCAGCATCAGGCCCAGCCCGGCCACCGAGTAGATCAGCACGAACGTGAGCTGCGCCAGCCAGTATTCGGGCGCCAGCAGCGGCGCCGCCAGCATCAGCAGCATCAGCAGCGTGTACCAGAACACCTGCCCGCCGTGTTTGGCCAGACGGATGTCCTGCCCGTAGTCGGTCTTGAAAATGAACCGCATGCTAAGACTCACCCAAATCGCAAAGACAATTTTCCGACGGGCCGCCCCTAGGAAAATTCGCCCCCTCGGGGGGCAGTGCAGTACACGCAGTGACAAACGTGGGGGTCATACCTTCTTGCGCAAGGTTTCACCGAAGATGCCGCTGGGCTTGACCCACAACATCACCAGCACCACCACGTAGGGCGCGATGTCCTTCCAGCCCTCGGCGGCGTAGAAACCGGCCAGGGACTCCACCAGGC
>JANLQZ010000440.1:0-4518 GCA_031368125.1 Betaproteobacteria bacterium | reverse complement strand
CTGCGAGCTGCGGTGCGAGCGAAGTAATCGGCCTGCTGCCGCAAATCGTCCGAAAGTCGCTCTGAAAATTTCATTGCAAATCAATCACTTAGAACGAGCGACTTGAGAGCTTGCTTGGGGGCGGCCCGGCGCGGCGCTCATTGGTGCACCTTCGCTCTGCGAGCTGCGGTGCGAGCTTGCTTGGGGGCGGCCCGGCGCGGCGCTCACGGGGCCAGCCATTTGCGCCGTGCGGCGAGTTTTTGCGCGGCCGCAAAACCGGCGCCGCCACCCAGCTCGGTCGATGCGGCCGGCCACAGCTTGAGCAGCAGTTCCGCCGTGGCCAGCGCGTCGGCCGCGGCCTGGTGGCGTACCGCGCAGTGGATCCGCAGCTGCGCCATCCATTCATCGAGCGAACGCGCCTTGGCCCGCGGATACAACACGGCGGCCAGCGGTTCGAGGTCCAGCCACGGGTTGGCCGGACGCGGTACGGCGGCGGCGTCGCAGGCGCGCAGCAGCATCGCGCGGTCGAACGCGGCATGGAAGGCGAGCAACGGCGAAGCGCCGATGTAGCGCATGAAGTCGGTCAAGGCGCGGGCCGGATCGACCCCCTGGCGCTGCGCGCCGATGCCGATGCCGTGCAGCAGGATGTTGCCCTTGTCGGCCACCGGGGCGTCGTGGCGCAAAACGACCTCGAAACTGTCGCCGAGCGCGATCCGCGGGCGCGGTCCATCGGTGGACACGGCGATGGCGGCGATCGCCAGCAGCCGGTCGGTGGCCGGGTCGAGGCCGCTGGACTCGACGTCGAGCACCACCCAGCGCGGTGTGTCGACGGGTGGTGCGGCGCCCAGGCGCCGGGCCAGCGTGTGCAGCAGCGTCATTGCCGGTAGTCGAGTTCCATCTTCTGCTGCAGTCGGCGCGCCACCCGCAGGCTCTCCTTGAGCATGCGCCGGTCGATGTCGTTGAGGCTCTGCAACTCGATCAGGTTGGCGTTTTCCGGCGCCCCGCCGGGTCGCGCCAGTTGCACCTGCAGGCGCAACATCTGCAGGTATTCGAAGGCGGCGACCCAGGCCCGGCTTTCATGCGCCGGCACCTGGAACAACCCACCCAGGGCCTCGAAGCGTTCCCGCGTGCCGGTCGCCGCGACACCGTGGGCCAAGGCGTACAGCCGCGCGACGTCGACGAACAGCGCGGTGCCGTGCAGCTTGAGGTCGACCATGGCGCGCCCGTCGACCGTCTGGGTCTCGATGCCGCCGAGCCAGTTCAGCGGCGCGCGGTTGCGCAGCGCATTGTCGGCCAGCTGCTTGATGAAACGCGGCAGTGTGGCCGCCTGGCGCACGACCAGTTCGCGCAGCGGGCGGGCCAGCTCCAGCTGCCCGACCAGGGGCCGCAGGTCGAAGTAGATGCTGGCCTTGAGCAGGTCTTCGGGCGCGCCGCGCTCGATCCAGTCGCCGAAGCGCCGGCCCCACTCGTCCACGCTCAGGCAGCACTGCGGGTTGCTGGCCATCACGTTGCCCGTGCACAGCGGGTAACCGCAGCGGTCGAGTGCCTCGTTGACACGCCGGGCGAATGCCAGCCAGCGCGGCCGGTCGCGCGCCGGGTCGTCGCTGCTGAACACCAGGCCGTTGTCCTGGTCGGTGGCGATGGTCTGCTCCGAGCGGCCTTCAGAGCCGAACGCGAGCCAGCACGCCTGCTGCAGGTCGAGCCCGTCCTGGCGCGCCAGCATCTGCACCAGGTGTTCGGTCAGCGCGTCGTTGAGGTGGCTGATGAGCTGCGTGAGCTGGCGCGCGGCCACGCCCTGGCCGATCAGGTTGCGCGCGAAACCGCGGATGTCCTGCGCGGCGAGCGCCAGCGCATCGACGTCGCGCGCGGCGCGGATGGCGCTGCCCACGTTGGTCAGCGACAGCCGCTGCAGCGCGAACAGGTCGCGCTCCGACACCAGGCCCACGACACGACCGTCGCGCGTGACCGGCACATGGCGGATGGCGTGACGCGACATCAGCAGCGCCGCGTCGTGCGCGGTGTCGTGCACGTCCAGGCTGCGGATCGGCGTGGTCATCACCTGCGCGATCGGCGCCGCCAACGGCACCTGCGCCAGTGTGATGCGCGCCAGGATGTCGTGCCGCGTCAGGATGCCGAGCGCGGCGCCGGTCGGGTCGGTCACCAGCACCGAGCCGATGTGGCGCTCATGCATGGTGGCCAGCGCCTGCGCCAGCGGCGTGTCCGGCGCCACCGCCACGGGAGGCTTGAGCGCCAACTCGCCCAATGGCGTTTCGAGCGACTGCTCTGCCAGCGCCTGCGACGAATAACTCGACTGCATGGCCTGGCGCGACAACGCGAGGTAACGCAGCGCGCGCTCGCCCAGGAACGCCGCGAAGGCCGGGCTTTGGCCGGCCAGCGCATGGACTTCGTGCACCGGCAACAGCAGGCAGAACACGTCCTCGTGTGCCCGGTAGGTGGCCGCCACCGGGCGCGCGCCCATCACAGCACCGACCGGGAACATCTCACCGGCGTCGTAGTCGGTGCCGGCGGCGCGCACGTCGTCCACCACGCGTCCCGTGATGTGGCCCTGCCGGACCCAGATCAGGTGCGCTGGCGGGCCATCGGCGGGCGACAACACGGTTTCGCCCGGCGCGTAGTAGACCTGCCCGGACGCCGCGATGAAGCGGTCGACATGCGCCGCCTGCATCTGCGCGAACGGCGGGTAACGCACCAGTTCGCCGCGCAGGTTCGCGAGCAGGCTGGTCGAGGGCTGGCTGGCCGACGACTGGCTGGTCGAGGCCAGGCTGGAATCAGGTGGGTTGGCCATGTCGTGGGGTCCGTGGCGCAGCCAGCCTAACCCGAGCCGCGCCGGTGGCGATGGCGCATTTGAGCGCGGGCGCATCGAGGCCGGCCAACAGTCCGTCGAGCACGCCTGCGTCGGGGGCGGTGTGGTTCATGGTGCGCGGGTGGTTTGCGGGTTCGGCGTTCACTGGGTTACCTTCGCTCTGCGAGCTGCGGTGCTTGCTTGGGAACGGCCCGGCGGCGCTCATCAGGCATCCTCCATGCTGCGTTTTGCGGAATTCGCCCTTGGGAACGGCCCGGCGGCGCTCAGGCGGCCCGGTGCAACTGGTCTTCGACGGTGGCCAGCCGTTCGAGGTGCAGTTGCTCGTCGCCAAACAGTATCTGCGTGGTGGCGAGGTACTTGACGTAGTGGCTGAGCGCGTATTCGTCGGTCATGCCGATGGCGCCGTGCATCTGCACCGCTTCTTCCCACGCCAGGCGCGCGGCCTGCGAAGTGAAGGCCTTGGCCGCTGCGACATGGGCCTGGCGTTGCAGTTCGGGCCCGGTGAATGCGCGGGCCGCCGCATGCACCAGCGCGCGCGTCTCCTCGACCGCGACATGCAGGTCGACCAGGCGGTGCTGCAGGGCCTGGTTGGTCGCCAGGATGCGTCCGAACTGCTTGCGGGTCTTGAGGTAGTCGAGTGTGATCTCCAGCGCCCTGGTCATGGCGCCTGTGGCTTCGGCACACTGAACCACGGTGGCTCGGTCGATTGCCGCACCGATGGTCTGTGTGATGTCGGCTGCCGCGTCGAGCCGCGCGTGCACGGCCACCGTCACGCCGGCCAGGCGAATGTGGGCGGCATGCCGGCCGTCGACCATCGCGTAGGCCTGCAGTTCCAGGCCTGCGGTGCCGGGTTCGACCAGGAACAGCGCCGGTCGCGGCGTGCCGTCGGGCGCCGCCAGCATGGCGCTCACGAGCAGCGCGTCGGCGCCGGGCGCGCCCAGCGCCAGCTCCTTGGCGCCGTTGAGCCGGTAACCGCCCGCTACCGGCTCGGCGCGCGTCGCGATCTGCGTCGCATCGAAGCGGCTGCCGGGCTCCCAGGCCGCAAACGCCACGCGTTTGTCGCCCGCCGCCAGTGCCGGCAGCCAGTGCGAGCGCTGCTGCGCGTCGGCGGTGGCCGCAAGCAGCGACGCGGCCATCACGCCACAGGCGTTCCAGGGCTCCACGACCAAAGCGCGACCCATTTCCTCGGCCAGCACACACATGTCGTCGAGCGTGCCGCCCAGCCCGCCGTCGGCCTCGGGAAGCGGCAGCGCGAGCCAGCCCATGTCGGCGAATTCGCGCCAGCGCAGCGACGCGCAGCCATGGGTACTGGCGGCCGATGCGGCGCGTGCCGCCGCGGTGTAGCCGCGCTCGGTGTACTTGCGTGCGCTGTCGGCCAGCATGGTCTGGTTGTCATCCGCCGGGGTTGTGTTCATAGACCAAGCACCTGTTTGGCGAGAATGTTGCGCTGGACCTCGCTCGATCCGCCGGCGATGGTGTAGCCGCGCGACGCGAAGCGGCGCGACGACGCGGTGGCGGCGTGCGCGGCCACCGGCAGAGAGTGGGCCTCGCCGAGAATCGCGCGTGGGTCGAAGGGCAGGGTGGCCGGTCCCAGCGCGTCGACGCTCAGGGTCTCCCAGAGCTGCATCAACTGGCTGCCGCGCAGCTTGAGCATCGAGACTTCCGGGCCGATCGGCTCGCCGCGTTGTGCGCGTTCGATGAAACGCACCGAATTG
>JANLQZ010000840.1:0-2760 GCA_031368125.1 Betaproteobacteria bacterium | reverse complement strand
CACCAAACTGGCAGACGACCACGTCGAAGGATTCGTCTGCAAACGGCAGCTGCGTCGCGTCGGCCTGGCGCCATTCGACCGGACGGCTGGTGCCAACGGAGGCGGCCTGATCGAGCATGGCCTGATTGAGGTCGGTCGCGAGAATCGCCACCGGAGGCGCCAAAGCGCTGGCAAGCCGACGCGTGACGACTCCGGTTCCGGCGGCGATCTCGAGTACCGAAGACGGCTTGCGCCGCGCTACGCGGGCCGCGAGGTCGACAGCATACGGCTCGAAGATCAACGGTACCAGGTACTGCTCGTAGAGCTGCGGTATGGAGCCCGCGAAGAGTCGATCAATATCGGGTGCAACCATGAGCCCCTCCCGGCGCTTGTGTGCGCCTCAACGAATGCAACGCATTTCCCCGCCGCAGGCGCGCCGCGCATCTTGCTGCTGCCTGCGGTTTGCGGCCACAGCCTGCCACGGTGCGAAGTGCGAACTCGCAGCCTCGACAAGACTTGAGTGCAATTTGGTCCCGGCGGGCCGACAAGATGCGCATGCAACTCGTCGCCGCCGAATCCGCCGCCCAAAAACAACAATGAAAATCAATCACTTGATGGGTCTTTCTCAAGAGGCAGCACTTGTGCCTGTGCGCGCGACTTCGCGCTGCAGACGATCGAGATTCTGTTCATTGGCGGGCTCGACCCAGGGTGCGATGTCTCGCTTGTGTTCCACCGTGTCGAAGGTTTGCACCCACTCGACGAGGGTTCGGTCTCCTGCCGGGGTAAACGTGATGTCAAGAGTGAAGTGATGGTCCGCCGAGATGTGCTCGATTTCGACCCGGTGCGGCGGCTCGACAGTCGTGAACACGTTGGTGTTCGGGTAGCCGGTGCCATCGGGTCCGTGCATGACGAAGCTCCAAGCGCCACCAGAGCGAAGATCGAATTCTTCAAATGTGCTGGAGAAGCCGTCGGGGCCCCACCACCGGGCGAGACGATCGGGCCGCGCGAAGGCGTCGAACACCTGCGCGGGAGCGGCGTCGATGAGTCGCGAGTGCACGAAACGGCGGCTGGAGGTGTCGTCTGTATTCATCTTGCGCAGAGAGTTGCTGTCTGGGTGCATGTGTCGCCTCTCGTCGGAGTTGCGCCGCGGACCGAGGCTTGCCGGGGGACGTCGACTCGCACGACCGGCCAGGCCGCAATCTTCAGACCTCGACTTTAAAGCCAAGGTCGATTTCAGAAGCCACTTGGCCGCCAGCCAGACCCCAGTTCTCCCGGGGAATCTCCGCCAGCATGATCTTCACGCAATCGCGTGGAATTCCTTCTTCAGCCAGCCGGCGCACGATGGCTTGGTACAGGTTTCTCTTCGCCTCGAGCGACCGGCCGGAGAAGGCCGACACCGTGACCACTGTGTAGCGTTCGGGCTGCGATTTCCCGGGAGGACAGATGAAGCGATGCGGCTCGTGGTTAACCAGGCGGATGCATCGATCTTCGAGGGGAATCTTGAACGCTTCTACCAGCGCGCCGTGTACGGCCTCGATGATCCTTGCCTCGTGATCGGGGGTGTATTCCCTGCGGACCTCGACTACAGTGCTTGGCATTTTTAGCTTCCCAACAAACGGAAAAGACGCACCCGGGTGGGTGCAGTCCAACCATACCTGAGTTCGGACACCCGGCCCCGCCGATCACCATCAGCCACACCAGCAACCCGGGTGGCTCAGCCATCGTTCAGGTGGCAGGCCGAAAGGTGGTCTGCGCCAAGCCCGCGCAGCACCGGGCGCTCGCTCGCGCAGCGTGGCATGGCAAACGGGCAACGCGGATGGAAGTGGCAGCCCGTGGGCGGCGCCAGCGGCGACGGGATTTCGCCCTTGACGGGAATGAAAACGCGTTTCTTCACCTCGAGCCGGGGTTCGGACGCCAGCAGCGCCTGGGTGTAGGGGTGGTTGGGGTGCCCAAAGATCTGCTCTGCCGGCGCCGACTCGACCACCCGGCCGAGGTACATGATGACGACCCGGTCCGACAGGTGGCGCACCACGCCGAGGTCGTGGCTGATGAACAGGTAGGTCAGGTGCAAGGCGTCGCGCAACTCGATGAACAGGTTGAGCACCTGCGCCTGAATCGACACGTCGAGCGCCGCCACCGCCTCGTCGCAGACCAGAAACTCGGGTTTCACCGCCAGCGCCCGGGCGATGCCGATACGCGCGCGTTGTCCGCCTGAAAACTGGTGCGGGAAGCGGCGCATGGCAGAGGCGTCCAGGCCCACGCGGCGCAGCAGCTGCTCCACATAACCGGCCTGTTCGCCGGCTGGCACGATGCCGTGCACGACCGGCGCTTCACCGACGATGTCCACCACCCGCATGCGCGGGTTGATGGACGCGTAGGGGTCCTGGAAGATCATCTGAATCGCCAGCAGGTCCTTGCGCGTGCGCTGCGTCGCCAACGGGCCGATGTCCTGCCCTTTCCACAGCCGCGTGCCAGCGCTCAGGCCAAGCAGGCCGACCGCCATGCGGCCGAGCGTGGACTTGCCGCAACCGGACTCGCCGACCAGTCCGACCACTTCGCCCGAGCGGATCTCCAGCGAGACCTCGTCCACCGCGTGCACCACCTCTTCGCGCAGCCCGGCGCCGAGCAGGTTGCTGATCTTGTCCACGCTGTCGAGCGGCTTGACGAAGCGTTTGCTGACGCCGCGCAGTTCGAGCAGTGGCGCCGGGTTTGGGGTCACTGGGGTTGCTTCGCTCTGCGCACTGCGGCGCGAGCTTGCTTGGGGCGGCCCGGCGCTGCGCT
>JANLQZ010000816.1:0-2023 GCA_031368125.1 Betaproteobacteria bacterium | reverse complement strand
CGGGTCTGCGATTGCAGCACCTGCTGCAAGGCGGTGCGAAGCGCCGGCGCGCAGCTGGCCCCGCTGGCGGTGCCCAGGTTCAGGTCCGGCAGCTTGCCCTCGAACAGCCACGGCAATTCCGACTTGATGCTGTGGCCATCGAACAGCAGCGCGTGGCCGTGGCGCGCGTGGATGCGGTCCAGCTCGGCGCGCAGGGCGTCGTGGTAGGGGCGCCAGTAGGTGTCGCGGCGGCGCGTGATCTCCGCGCCGTCGGGCTGCTGGCCGGCGCGGTAGAGCGCGTCGCCCGTGAAAAAGCGCGTCGGGCACAACTCGGTGTTGTTGGCGCCGGCATACATGGGTGTGTTCGCCGGCGGGCGGTTGAGATCGATCACAAAACGCGAAAAACGCGGCACGATCAGGCCGGCGCCGAGCTCGCGCACAAAGGCATAGAGCTGCTCGAGGTGCCAGTCGGTGTCTTCCACCTGCAGGGCACGCGCCACGTAGTTGCCGCGCAGTTCGTCCGGGATCATGGTGCCTACATGCGGCAGGCTGACCAGCAGCGCGCTGTCGCCCGGGTACAGGTCGAATAGGGGTGTGGTCATGTGTTTCTTTCCTGGCCGCCGGCAACCACGCGCCGGCACGGATTGTGGCCAAACCAGTAGGCGAGTTCGTTCGGGTGTTCCAGCTCCCAGGCCACGAAGTCGGCGCGCTGGCCGGCCGACAGGCGGCCGCGGTCGGCCAGGCCGAGCGCGCGTGCGCCGTTGACCGTGACGCCGCGCAGCGCTTCCTCGGGTGTCATGCGAAACAGCGTGCAGGCCATGCTGAGCATCAGCAGCAGCGACAAACCCGGCGCCGAGCCGGGGTTGTGGTCGCTGGCCAGCGCGATCGGCACCTGCTGCGCGCGCAACTGCGCGACCGGTGGCAGCCGGGTTTCGCGCAGGAAGTAATAGGCGCCGGGCAGCAGCACCGCCACCGTACCGGCCGCGCGCATCGCCGCGATGCCGGCGTCGCCCAGGTACTCGAGGTGGTCGCACGACAACGCGCCGAAGCCGGCCGCGAGCACGGCGCCGCCCTGGTCGCTGAGCTGCTCGGCGTGCAGCTTGACCGGCAGGCCCAGCGCCCGCGCGGTCTCGAACACGCGCCGGGTCTGCGCCGGAGAAAAGGCGATGCTCTCGCAGAAGGCATCGACCGCGTCGACCAGGCCCTGTTGCTGCAGCAGCGGCATCCAGGCGCAGACCGCGTCGATGTAGTCGTCGGCGCGTCCCGCGAATTCAGGGGGCAGGGCGTGCGCACCGAGGAAGGTCGTGCGCACGGTCAGGGGCAGTTCGGCTCCCAGGCGGCGCGCCAGCGCCAGGCAGCGGCCCTCGTCGTGCAGGCTCAGGCCATAACCGGATTTGATCTCGAGCGTGGTCACGCCCTCGGCCAACAGCGCGAGGGCGCGCCGGCTGGCGGCCGCATACAGCACTTCGTCGCTGGCCGCGCGGGTGGCGGCCACGGTCGAGCTGATACCGCCACCGGCGCGCGCGATGTCTTCGTAACTTGCGCCCTGAAGACGCGACTCGAATTCGTGCGCGCGCTGGCCGCCGTAGACCAGGTGGGTGTGACAGTCCACCAGGCCGGGCGTCACGAGCGCGCCACCGAGCTCGTGCTCGCGGCCGACCTGTAGCCGCAGGTCGGCCGGCAGGTCGGCCAGCGCCCCGACCCACACCAGGCTGTCGCCGCGCACCAGCAGCGCACCGTCTTCCACCAGGCCCCAGCCCGCGTCGCCGGCCAGAGTCGCCAGCCGCGCATTGCGCCACAGGGTGCATGCCGGTGCGTTGGCGCCGTTCATCGCCGGACCACCTTGTGCGGCGTGTAGCCGAGCCAGCAGACCGGGCCGCCGGCCGCGTCCGCGGGAGTGAAGGTCCAGGCGGTGGGCACCGCCTCGTGCCACCAGAGCAAGCTGTCGGCGCCGACGCTGCGGCTGCCCATGCCGTCGCTCCAGCGGCCGGCGCGCGTGGTGTACAGGCCACGCATCGCGAACGCTTCGTCCCAGGCCTGGCCG
>JANLQZ010000794.1:0-3016 GCA_031368125.1 Betaproteobacteria bacterium | reverse complement strand
CACGCGCATCAGCTCCATCGCCTGCGGGTTGGCGGCATCCAGGCCGCGCACCATGTTGACCAGCGTGGGGAAGAAACACACCAGCGCGGCGATCGCGATCTTGGGCTCGACCCCGTTGCCCAGGATCAGCACCAGCACCGGCGCCTTGGCCACGATCGGGATCGCGTTGAGCATCAGCGCCACCGGGAAGAAGATGTCGTTGAGCGTCTTGTTGTGCACGAACACCGTGGCCAGCAGGATTGCGACCAGATTGCCGAGCAGGAAACCACCGGCGGCTTCCATCGCGGTCGGAATCAGGTTGTCCAGCAGCACGGCACGCTTGGCGTACAGCGTGTCGAGCACCAGGAAGGGCGAAGGCGCGATGAAGGGCTTGACCTGAAAACCCTCCACGATGGCCCACCACATGAAGAGCAGCACGAACACGCCCAGCGCAGGCATGGCGCGGGTGCGCCACAACTGGCGGCGCAGGTGTGCGCGGTGCGCTTCGAGGTCGGCGTCGTGTCCGGGCGGCGCTGCCGGCAGGTCGAGTGCGCTGGTGTTCATGGAGGTCCTTCGCTCTGCGAGCATCGGTGCGGAGCACTTTCGGGCGGCCTTGATTTGTGCATGGGGCGGCCTCGGTCAGCAGACTTCCAGCACCCGGCGCAGCCTGGCGGTGAGCCGGACGAACTCGGGTGTTTCGCGGATGGCCAGCGTGCGGTCGGCAGGCAGGGCGACCGGCACGATCTCCTGCACCCGGCCCGGGTTGGCGGCCAGCATCAACACCCGCTGCGCCAGGAAGGCGGCTTCGTAGATGCTGTGCGTGACGAACAGCACCGTCATGCCCAGCTCGCGCCAGACGCGCAACAGCTCTTCGTTGAGCCGGTCGCGGGTGATCTCGTCCAGCGCGCCGAAGGGTTCGTCCATCAGCAGGATGCGCGGGTCGGTGACGAGCGCGCGGGCGATCGACACGCGCTGGCGCATGCCGCCGGAGAGTTCGTGCGGATAGGCGTTCTCGCTGCCCTTGAGGCCCACCAGCTCCAGCAGCTCACGCGGCGTGGCGCGGGCGGCCTTGCTGCTCTGCGTCCTGCTCTTGGCCACTTCCAGCGGCAGCTCGACGTTCTGCAGCGCCGAGCGCCACGGGAGCAAGGCCGCATCCTGGAACACGAAACCGATGTCGCGGCGCAACCGCGCGGTGTCGGGCGTCACCCCCAGCACCTGTACCGCGCCCGAGGTCGGGGCGATCAGGTCGGCCACCACGCGCAGGAAGGTCGACTTGCCGCAACCCGAGGGCCCGAGCAGGCTCATGAACTCGCCCTCGGCGATGTCCACACTCACGTTCCTGAGCGCGGTGACGCTGCGCCTTTCGGTGAAAAAACGCACCGAAATATCGCGGCAACTCACGGCGATGCTGGCGCTGCCGGGCGCGCTGGCGCCGGACCGGGCAACAGCGGGCCCTTGCGCGGGCGGCGCAATCGAAGGGGACGCGATCATGGTGGGGTGCCGGCGTGGCCGGTCAGGAATTGCGCAGGCGGTATTCGCGCGTCGCGTTCAGGATGTCCATCGTCATCACCTCGTCGACCTTGGGTACGCGTTTGGTGAACTGGCCCAGGTCGGCGTATTGCTGGATCTGGTCCTGCCAGACGGCCCGCTCCATGGCGCCCCAGCCGTTGCTGAAGGTGTTGCTGTTGTAGGCGTAACTCATCAGCGAGTCGACGGCCTCGCGTTCGTCCGCGCGGTTGAGGTTGGGGTATTCCTTGAGCAGCAGGTCGGTGGCCGCGTCGCGGTTCTTGTTGGCGTAGGCCCAGCCGCGCGCGGTGGCGCGCAGGAAGCGCACCAGCACTTCGGGCCGGCGCAGGATCATGTCGTTGGTGGCGTAATAGGGCAGGGCATACAGGCGCACGCCGGTGTCCCAAAGGCGCAGATCGACGCGATCGGCGCCCAGCGGCTTGAGCGCCGTGGTGTTGGTCTGCCAGCCGGTGACGGTATCGACCTGGCCGGTGAGCAAGGGCGTCATGTCGGCGCCGATCGGGATGATGGTCATCGATTTTTCGTCGATCTTGTTCTTGGCCAGCAGCGCACGCAGCAGCACCAGTCCGGTGGACTGGATGCCGATCTTCTTGCCCACCATGTCCTGTGGCGTGCGGATCGGGTTCTTCTTGAGCGAGAAGAAGGTGTAGGGATGCTGCTGCAATCCGGTAGCGAACACCTTGATCGGCAGGTCCTGCGAGACGGCCAGCATGTTCGACGGGCTGCTCGACACCTGGCCGACCTCCCAGCGTCCGGAGGCGACGATGGCCACACCGTCGATGCTCGGGCCCCCGGGCTGGATCGCGAAGTCGATGCCTTCGGTGGCGTAGTAGCCGAGTTGTTTGGCCGCTACCTCGCCGATCTGGTTGCCGCCGGCGATCCAGCCGAGCTGCATGTTGACCTTGACCTTGTCCTGCGCCAGCGCCTGCATCGACAGCAGGGCGCCCGCGCCGGCCAGGCCGGTGGCGGCAGCACCGGCGCCAATCATCCGGCGGCGCGTGAGGTGGGTGGATTCGCTCATCTGGTTTCTCCTCGGGTTGGTAGGCATCGGTGCATTCTGATCACACTTGGGTGTGCCCGCAAGAGCCGATTTGTCTTATGCGTGATGCCAAAATTAGAGCGTGCGGAATGCCCCGCCGGCACGGGTCGAGCCCGCAACGACAAGTGGCGGGGTCAGGCGCGCAGCACGCGTCCCGGGTTCATGAGGTTGTGCGGGTCCAATGCCCGCTTGATGGCATGCATCATGTCCAGCGCAACCGGTGACTTGTGGTGCGCGAGCTTGTCGACTTTCAGGCTGCCGATGCCGTGTTCGGCCGAGATCGAGCCGTCGAACGTGGCTACCGAATCGAACACCAGCGCATTGATGCGGGCCTCGTGGTGCACCAGGAAGGCCTTTGCGTCCGCGCCGGCGGGCGCCTGCACGTTGTAGTGCAGGTTGCCGTCGCCCAGGTGGCCGAAGTTGACCAGGCGCACGCCGGGCAGCTCCTGCTGCAGCAAGGCGTCGGTAATA
>JANLQZ010000755.1:0-2004 GCA_031368125.1 Betaproteobacteria bacterium | reverse complement strand
TTCGGCCCGCAGGGCCTTCATCGCCTCCTTGTGGCGCACGCCGAAGCGGTGCTCCTCGTCGATGATCAGCAGGCCCAGGTTCTTGAAATGCGTGTCCTGGCTCAGCAGCTTGTGGGTGCCGATCACGATGTCGATCGTGCCGTCGGCCAGGCCCTTGATGGCCGCCGTGATCTCCTTGCCGGAGCGAAAGCGGCTCATCTCGGCGATCTTCACCGGCCACTTGCCAAAGCGGTCGACCAGCGTCTGGTAATGCTGTTCGGCCAGCAGGGTGGTGGGGGCCAGAAAGGCCACCTGCTTGCCCCCGGTGACCGCGATGAATGCGGCCCGCAGCGCGACCTCGGTCTTGCCGAATCCGACGTCACCGCACACCAGCCGGTCCATCGGGCGCGGGCTGATCATGTCCTGGATGACGGCATGGATGGTGGCCCGCTGGTCGGCGGTTTCCTCAAAGCCGAAATCGTTGGCAAAGGCCTCGTAGTCATGGGGCGAATAACGAAACGCGTGGCCTTCCCGCAACGCGCGCCGGGCGTAGATGTTGAGCAGTTCGGCGGCCGAATCCCGCACCTGCTCGGCCGCCTTGCGTTTGGCCTTTTCCCACTGCCCCGAACCCAGGCGATGCAACGGCGCCTCGTCGGCGCTGACGCCGGTGTAACGGCCGATCAATTGCAGCTGGCTCACCGGCACGTACAGGACGGCCTTGTCAGCGTACTCCAGGTGCAGGAATTCCTGCAGTTCGGGTTCACCATCGGAGCCGATATTTCCGAGATCGAGGTGGATCAGGCCGCGGTACCGCCCCACGCCATGGGCGCTGTGCACCACCGGGTCGCCGAGATTGAGCTCGCTCAGGTCCTTGATCAGCGCCTCCACGTCGCTGACCTGCTCCTGTTTCCTGCGCCGGCGGGTGATCGGGCCGGCGGCAAAAAGTTCGGTCTCGGTGACGAAGTCGACGCCGGATTCCAGCCAGCTGAAGCCGTTCATCAGGCCGGCCGTTGCAAGACCGAACCGTTCCGGACTGGCCAGGAAATCCTGCAAGCTGTCGAAGCGCACCGGATCGAGATTGCTCGCGCGCAGGAAGTCGAGCAGGCTTTCGCGCCGCCCGGCGCTTTCGGCGACCACCAGGACCCGGTGGCTCGCGCCGTGCAGGTGCTGCTTGAGCCGTGCCAGCGGCTCGTCGGCACCACGCACGACCGTGAGCGCCGGCAGTGCAGCCCAGGTGTTCTGGTACTCGTCGGACGGCGGCGTGCCGGGCTCGGGATGCCGAAGCGCCAGTTGCGCGTGGTTGTTGGCTCGCGCGTAGAACTGCTCGGCATCCAGGAACAGCGCTTGCGGCGGCAACGTCGGGCGCTCCGGATCGCCCTGCACCAGCCGGTAACGCTCGCGCGTGTCCTGCCAGAAGTGGGCGAAGGCCGCCTCCAGGTCGCCGTGCAATACCAGCGTCGCGTCGCTGCCCAGGTAGTCGAACACGGTGGCCGTCGCGTCTAAAAAAAGCGGCAGGTAGTACTCGATCCCGGCCGTCGCGATGCCGGACCCGATGTCCTTGTAGATGCGGCTCTTGGTCGGGTCGCCATCGAGCAGTTCGCGCCACCGGCTGCGAAATCGCGCGCGCGCGGCGTCGTCCATGGGAAATTCGCGTCCGGGCAGCAGCCTGGCTTCCGGCACCGGATAGAGGCTGCGCTGGCTGTCCGGATCGAAGGTGCGAATGCTGTCGATCTCGTCGTCGAACAAGTCGACACGGTAGGGCACCGGCGAGCCCATCGGATACAGGTCGATCAAGCTGCCGCGCACGGCATATTCGCCCGGGCTCACCACCTGGCTGACATGGCTGTACCCGGCCAGTGTGAGTTGGGCCTTCAGTTTCGTCTCGTCG
This sequence comes from Betaproteobacteria bacterium, assembly GCA_031368125.1. Taxonomy (GTDB): domain Bacteria; phylum Pseudomonadota; class Gammaproteobacteria; order Burkholderiales; family Burkholderiaceae_C; genus CAISIP01. The sequence goes on along the minus strand of JANLQZ010000755.1, from coordinate 137 downwards.
AGTTTCTGGTGCAGCTTGAAATGGAAGGTGTAGGCCGCCAGAAAACTCGGGGGTGCGAGCCGGTACAGCGCGGTCGTGGCCGGCACCAGCACCAGGTCGGCGCCGTTGAGCTTGTCGCGTTGGGAGATGCGCCACAG
>JANLQZ010000411.1:0-2480 GCA_031368125.1 Betaproteobacteria bacterium | reverse complement strand
GTCGGGCCGAACATCAAGCTCAAGGGCGTCGAGATCACCGACTGCGACACGCTGGTGGTCGAGGGCATGGTGGAAGCCACGATGGACTCGCGTGTGATGCAGATCGCCGAATGCGGCGCCTTCAAGGGCTCGGCCGAGATCGACATCGCCGAGATCCGCGGCGCCTTCGACGGCACGCTGACGGTGCGCAACAAGCTGGTGGTCTACGCCACCGGCAAGGTCACCGGCAAGATCCGTTACGGCAAGCTGGTGGTGGAAGAGGGCGGCCAGTTGTCGGGCGAGATCCAGTTCGGTGCGGTGCCGTCGGCCAAACCGGCGCTGGTGGCCAAACAGGGGCTGCAGGCCGTCTGAACGAGGGCCGGGCCGGCCCGAGCCGTCAGGCTGTGGGCCCGGGGTAACCGGTGATGTCGCGGATGTCCTGGTACAGCGGCTGCAGCCGGCGGTACATGCGGCGGTAGACGCGGCGGTACAACTGCTCGTAGGTGCGCGCATGCGTGGGCTGCGGCGTGAACTGCGTGCCGGTGCGCGTCATCGCCGCCACCGCGCTGCCGATGTCCGGGTGCAGCCCGAGTCCCACCGCCCCCAGGATCGCGGCGCCCAGGCCGCTGGTCTCGTACAGGTGGGGCCGCTCGGTCGGCAGGTTGAACACGTTGGCCGTGATCTGCATCGCCGCGTCGCTTTGCGAGCCACCGCCGGACACGCGCACCCGCGTGATCAGTGTGCCGCTGCGGTGCTCGATCCGTTCCTTGCCCTCGCGCAACCCGTAGGCCAGTCCTTCGAGGATGGCGCGGTACAGGTGGGCGCGCGTGTGCACCTCGCCAAAACCGATCACCGCGCCCCTGGCCTCCGGCCCCGGAACCTTGATGCCCGGGCTCCAGAACGGCTGCAGCATCAGGCCCTGCGCTCCTGGTGGCACGCTGTCGACGAGCGCGTCGAACAGGCTCTCGGGCGTCACGCCGCGCTCGCGCGCGATCTGCTGTTCGAGCTGGCCGAACTGCTCCTTGAACCAATTCACCATCCAGAATCCGCGCGTGATCTGTACCTCGCTGTTGTAGTGGCCCGGCACGGCCGCCTGGTACGGCGGTATGAACCGCGTGGCTTCCAGGTAACGCGGCGTGGTGGTGTTGACGGTGGCGGCCGTGCCGTACGACAGGCACGCGATCTCTGGCGTCAGGCAGCCCGCGCCCAGTACTTCACAGGCCTTGTCGGCGGCGCCCGCGAGCACCGGCAGGCCCTGCGGGATACCGCTGTCGCGCGCCGCCGCGACACCTACCTGGCCGATCACGCTGCCGGCGGTTTCCAGCTCGGGCAACATGCCCGGGCGCACGGTCATGGCCTGCCATTTCCAGTCGCCCGGTGCGGCCCAGCACCCGCGCCGGTAGTCGAACGGGATGTAGCCCACCTGCGACGCCACCGAGTCGACAAAGCGGCCGGTCAGGCGGTAGTTGAGGTAACCCGAGAGCAGCAGGTACTTGTCGGTCCGGGCCCAGATATCGGGCTGGTGCTGCGCGATCCAGTTGGCCTCGGCTTCCTGCTGGAAGAAACGCACCGTCTCCCGCATGCCGATGGCGCGAAACGCGGCATCCCACCACCACGCCAGCGGCGGCAGCCGGTCGGCGCGGCGCTGGTCGAGCCAGATCATGGCCGGGCGCAGCGCCTGGCCGTCCTTGTCCAGCGCAATGGTGCTGCCGCGCTGGGTCGTCACCACCATACCGGCAATGGCGCTCTTGGGCACGCGGCCGGCGGCCCACAGCTGTTGGCAGGCCTGGCACATCGACTGCCAGAACGCGTCGGGTGCGTTCTCCATCCAGCCGGGTTGTGGCGACTGGTAACTCGTGATCATCACCTGCGCCTTGTCGACCAGGGTGCCCTGCAGGTCGAACAGCAGGGCGCGCACGCTCTGGGTGCCGTTGTCGATGGCCAGCAGGTAAGTGGCGGTCATTGGATTGCCTTCGTGCTGCGCACTGCGGCGCGTGCTTGCTCGGGGCGGCCAGGCGCGGCGCTCATCGACATGCATCCGTGCTGCGCACTGCGGCGCGAGCTTGGTTGGGATGGCCCGGCGCTGCGCTCATCAGGCATCCTCCATGCTGCGCATTGCGGAATTCGCCCTTGGGAACGGCCCGGCGGCGCTCATGTCGTGGTCTCTGGTGGATGCATCGGCGGCAGGCTGTAGTGCGCGGCCACCAGCGCACGGTAGCGTTGCAGCTCGGTGGCCCAGCCGGCCTCACCCCATTGCAGAAAGGGCTCGCACAGGGCGCGGATGCGCGCCAGGTGGTCCAGAGCGCCGCGCGGCAGCAAGATGCCGAGCCGCGTGCGGCGCAGCAGCAGGTCGTCCAGATGGACCACGGCTTCGTGCTCCGCGGCGATCGCCAGTTCGACCCACAAGGTCTGGGTGCCGGCGACGGACTGCAGATCGCGCTCTGTGGCGTGCCCGCACAGGGCCAGGGTCTGGAACCCGTAACGCCCGACCAGCCGGTGGC
>JANLQZ010000409.1:0-1859 GCA_031368125.1 Betaproteobacteria bacterium | reverse complement strand
GCGCGCATGACGCGCTCGAGCATGCTCGAGGTGCTGGGCCAGGACTTCGTGCGCACCGCCCGCGCCAAGGGCTTGCCTGAAGCGCGGGTGGTGCTGCGCCATGGCCTGGTGAACGCGATGGTGCCGATCGTCACCGTGATGGGCATCATGGTCGGTGGCCTGCTCGGTGGTGCGGTGGTGATCGAGCAGGTGTTCTCGATCCCCGGCATGGGGCGCCTGATCATCGGCGCGGTGTTGTCGCGCGATTTTCCGGTGATACAGGGCGGCCTGCTGTTCCTGGCGCTGATCTACCTGGTGGTCAACATCGTGGTGGACCTGTTGTACGCCGTGATCGACCCGCGTGTGCGGCTGGGATGAGCATGGGCGTCACCGCAGCCCCCGCCCTGGGCGCCGACGCACCGGCCGCGGCCGCGTCGTCCTCCGCGCGCCCTTCCTTCGCACGGCGGTTGTTCGCCAACCGCTCCTTCACCATCGGCCTGGCGCTGGTGGGCCTGATCGCGGTGCTGGCGCTGCTGGCCGATGCCATCGCGCCGTTCGACCCGCTCAAAGGCAGCTTGCGCGCCCGCATGTTGCCGCCATCGACGGAGCACTGGATGGGCACCGACCATTTCGGGCGCGACATCCTGTCGCGCGTGCTGCACGGCGCGCGCATTTCGCTGCAGATCGGTTTCCTGGTGGCACTGGTCACCGGCATCGCGGGCGTCGTGGTCGGCGCCACGGCCGGTTACTTCCGCCGCTCCGACGGACCGATCATGCGGTTGATGGACGCCTTCATGGCCTTTCCGTCCATCATTCTGGCCATCGCCATCAGCGCCGTCATGGGCGCATCGGTACTCAACGTGATCATCGCGCTGGCCATCGCGGCCACGCCGCATACTGCACGCATCGTGCGCGCCTCGGTGCTGGTGGTGCGCGAGATGGAGTACGTGGAGGCGGCACGCGCGCTGGGCGCCGGCCATGCGCGCATCCTGCTGCGCCATGTGCTGGCCAACGCGCTGGCGCCGCTGGTGGTGCGCATGAGTTACGTGTTTGCGGTCGCGATCCTGAACGAAGCCGTGTTGTCGTTCATCGGGGTCGGCCCGCCGCCGCCCGCGCCCACCTTCGGCGCCATCATCGCCAACGGCCGCGACTTCATCGTCGCCGCGCCCTGGATCACGGTGGCGCCGGGCCTGGCCATCGTGGCCAGCGTGCTGGGCCTGAACCTGCTCGGCGACGGCCTGCGCGACGTGCTGGACCCGCGCATGGTGGTGAACCGATGAGCCCCGCACGGCCGCCCGAAGGGGCTCGCACCGCAGCGCGTCGCGCGAAGGTTTCTTCATGAGCCCCGCACGGCCGCCCGTTGGGGCTCGCACCGCAGCGCGGCGCTCGGAGGTCTGCGCGTGAACGACGTCGCCCAGTCCGCCCCGATGCTCGAACTGCGGCACCTGACCACGGTATTGGGCGCGCACGGGCCGGAGATCCTGAGCGGCGTCGACCTGACGCTGCGCAGCGGCGAGGTGCTGGGCGTGGTGGGCGAATCCGGCTCCGGCAAGAGCATGCTGGCGCTCTCGGTGATGGGCCTGCTGCCACAACCGATCATGGTGCGTGGCGGCCAGATCCTGCTGCAGGGCCGCGACCTGGTGCAGCTGCCCGCTGCGCAGATGCGTGCGCTGCGCGGCAAGGACATCGCGATGGTGTTCCAGGAACCGATGACCTCGCTCAACCCGGTGATGCGGGTCGGCCAGCAGATTGGCGAAGTGCTGCGCTGGCACCTGGCCCTGCAGGGCGAGGCGGCGCGCGCCGAGGGCATTGCCCTGCTCGGGCGCGTCGAAATGCCCGACCCGCAGCGCCAGATCGACGCCTATCCGCACGAACTCTCG
>JANLQZ010000684.1:0-3528 GCA_031368125.1 Betaproteobacteria bacterium | reverse complement strand
GCCGACATCCGCCAGCGCCTGGGCGCGCCGGACGTGGCGCTGATGAAGGTCGGCGCCTATGGCACAACCTGGCTCGACATCCACATGGACCCGGAGTCCGCCATCCGGGCGCACGGCGATCTGAGCGCCAAGACCATGCTGCCGGTGCATTGGGCGACCTTCAACCTGGCCTACCACGCATGGGACGAGCCGATCCTGCGCACGCTGGCGGCGGCGCAGGCCAGGGGAGTCGACGTGATCACGCCCAGGGTCGGGGAAACATTCGAGTTCGGGCGGCCGTTTCAAAGCCAGGCCTGGTACACGCCGCAGCGGTAGCGGCGACACCTCGCACCGGTGGGTCCACGCGCCACCCAGCCCGCGATTCCCGCATCGGAGCGAAACTATCGGGGGCTTGCCAACGCGCGTTCGCGGTGTCGCCTGCGTCGGACCGGCCAGCGGCCTGTCGCGTCTTCCGGCGCGGTCTCAGACACCACTGCCCGCCACCACCACCACCACCAGCCCGATCAGCAGGTTGATGCGCACCCAGTTGCGGATGCTGGCGAGCGCGGCGCCGCCGACGGCCCACGCGCGGTCGGCCACGGCGCGCCGCAGGCGCCTGAACAGCACGAAGCGGATGTGGCCAAAAATGGCCACCATAAGCAACCCGAGCGCAGCCATCACGCTCCAGGCCAGCGGCATTCTGGCGGCGGATTCGGACGCCGCCGCCTGGCTCGAGAACATGGCCATCATCCAGGCGCCCGTGACCAGCGTGACGACGGCCATCACCAGCACGGTCGCGAAGAAACGGCCAAGGATGTCGTGCATCAACGGCAGGCGCAGCGGGGGCTCGAGCGCGGCCACCGCCGGGCGCAAGAAGAACAGCGTGAACGCCATGCCGCCGATCCAGACAATGATCGACAGCAGGTGCAGTGTCTTGAGCGCGTTGTACAACATGGCGGCTTTCCTTGAAAGCCCGATGCTAAGACAAAGCGCTGCATCGGGCCAGCAAAAAAGACCTTCAAGGCGGGCAGTACGCGCCGGGTCGCAGACCCCGGACCACGGGGCACAATCCTTGTTCTACTCCGAAGCCCGCATGCACGTTGTTCCAGCGGCCCTGTCCGCCTCCACACGCCGCTCGATCCTGCTGCTGTCGTTCGCCACTTTCTCCAGCATGGCGTCGCAGCGCATTTGCGACGCCATGTTGCCCGAGTTGTCGCGCGTGTTCGCGGTCAGCCTGGCGCAGGCGGCGCAGGTGGTGTCGGTGTTCGCGGTGGTGTACGGCGGCTTGCAGTTGTTCTACGGGCCGCTCGGTGACCGGCTGGGAAAATTCCGCGTCATCGCCTGGGCAACACTGGGCTGCAGCTTGGGCAACATCGTGGCGGTTTTCGCCACCAGCCTCGACATGTTGTTGCTCTCGCGCGCGATGGTGGCCTGCGGCGCCGCTGCCATCATCCCGCTCGCGCTGGCCTGGATCGGCGACGCGGCCGACCCGGACCAGCTCCAGGAGACGATCGCGCGTGTCGGCCTGGGCACCACGCTGGGCATCGGCAGCGGCCAGATGCTGGGTGGCGTGCTGACCGACACCCTGGGCTGGCGCTGGGCGTTCGCAGTGCTGGCGGTGCTGTTTTGCGTCGTCGGTGCGTTGCTGCTGGTGGACCTGGGCCGGCAACCGGCCGCGCAGCCGCGCGCCGCTGGCGGCGGCGCGGGGCCGAAGCCGGCGCGGCCACGGTTTGCGGCACAGGCGCGGGCGATCCTGGCCGAGCCCTGGTCGCGCGTGATCCTGCTGGTCGGTGTGGTCGAGGGCGCGGCCGGCTTCGGCGTGCTGGCGATCTGGGCCTCGCACCTGCACCAGGCGCTCGAATTTTCGCTCTCGGCGGCGGGTGCGATCGTAGCCCTGTTCGGCGCCGGTGGCGTGGTGTACATGGCTTCGGCCCGCCACCTGATCCGGCGCTTTCGCCAGTGGCAATTTGCGTTGTGGGGAACGGGCCTGGTGTTGCTGGCGGCCCTGACCGTCGCCTACACGCCGTGGCGCTGGCTCACGCTGCCGGCCAGCCTGATGGCCGGTTTCGGATTCTTCTGCTTTCACAACGTGATGCAGGCCAATGCCGCGCAAATGCATCCGGCCGCGCGCGGCACGGCTGTGTCGCTGTTTGCGGCGTCGCTGTTCCTGGGGCAGTCGGTCGGTGTGCTGCTGGCGGCTGGCCTGGCCCAGCGCATCGGTGCCGCAGCGGTGATCGCGCTCGGCGGGACCGCGCTGTTCACTCTGGGCATGTTCTTCTCGCAGGCCTTGCGGCGGCGCGCACAGCGGTCGGCTTATTGACCCTTGAGCAAAACATGGCAGCGGTCCGCACGAGGGTTGTCACCCCGGACATGGCAGCGGTCCGCACGAGGGTTGTCATCCCGGACGTGCTCCGGGATCCACGGGTTGCGGGTGCTGCAACCCCGGCCCGGTTGGGGGCCGCAACCGGCCGCGGCGACCCGTCAAACCGCCGTCAAGGCGCCAGACGTCTGGCCGCTGCCGCCGGGTTCAGGCGGGTGCGTGACGATGGACTTGAGCTCGGGGCGCGGCTGCTGCAGCTGCTGCAGGTCCGGCCGCGGTCGGCGCAGCCCGGGCGTTGTGGCGAAGGCCTGCTCCAGCGCATGCGCCGCCGCCAGCAGCCGCGCGTCGCCATGCAGGCGCCCGACGACCTGCAGGCCGAACGGCATGCCGTGTGCGTCCACTCCGCACGGCAGCGACAGGGCCGGATTGGTCGCGAGCGTGACCACATAGGCCAGTTCCAGCCAGTGGTAGTAGTTGCGCATGGCCCGGCCGTCGACCTCGGTGGCGTACAAGGTGGTCCAGGGGAACGGCGACACCGGCGTCACCGGCGCCAGGATCAGGTCGAACTGCTCCATCGCCCGCGCAAACTGGCGCGCAATACGCGTCTGCTCCAGATGCGCCCAGGCCCGGTCGGCCAGCGTGATGCCGGTGGCAATTTCCATGTTGTCGCGGATGTTCGGCCCCAGCGTTTCAGGCGCCGTGCGGTAGCTGTCGGCATAAGCCGCCAGAAAGGCTTCGGCGCGCAGTATGTCGAACGCGCGGTCGGCGTCGCCCAGGCGCAGGTCCAGCGGCTCGCAGCAGGCCACCAGCGGAGTGATCGCCGCCACGCGCTGGCGGAAGGTGCGGCGGATTTCCGGCTCCACCGCGCAGCGGCCGAAGTCTTCGGTGGTGCCGATGCGCAGGGCCGACAGGTCGACTGGCCGCAGCGGCCACAACGACGCCGTATCGACCGGATAACTCAAGGGGTCGCGCGCATCGGCTCCCGCGCAACACGACAACATCAGTGCCGTGTCCGCCACCGTGCGCCCCATCGGCCCGAGCACCGAAATCACCGACCAGCCGAGTGGCCGCGCGTCGTTGGGCACCAGGCCGGGCGAGGGGCGCAGGCCCACCACACCACACAGGGCGGCCGGGATGCGCAGCGAGCCGCCGGTGTCGGAGCCGGTGCACAGCGGCAACATGTCGGTGGCCAGCGCGGCCGCCGAGCCACCCGACGAACCGCCGGCATT
>JANLQZ010000641.1:0-4415 GCA_031368125.1 Betaproteobacteria bacterium | reverse complement strand
GGAAGCGGTCGCCAACAAGATGAACGTGACCAAGCCGTTCATCTACTCGCATTTCAAGTCCAAGAACGAACTGCTGGCCGAGATCTGCTCGCGCGGCATTCGGGCCTCGCTCGATGCCCTCGACCGCGTCGTCGCGTCCGGAGGGAGCGCGACCGAAAAAATCCAGGCGCTGTCGCGCGAATTCATGCTCGCGGTGCTGGCGAACCAGGGCCATATCGCGATCTACACGCGCGAGCAGAAACACCTGTCCAAGAAGGACAGCGACGCGATCGACGACATGCGGCGCGAATTCGACCGCAAGTTCTGCGCGCTGCTGCGGGAAGGTGTGGCGGCGGGCGAATTCGTGGTAGACGACGTGCAGATGGCGTCGCTCGCTATTGGCGGCATCGTCAGCTGGTCCTATGTGTGGTACCGCCCCGGCGGGCGCCTGACACCGGCGGAGACGGCCGACCGCATCTCGGACCTGGTGCTGGCGATGGTCCAGGCCAAGCCGGCCCGGCGCAAGCGCGCACGCGCGCTGGCCGAGACCGCCTGAGGCGCCTGGTCCGGCGCGACCGCGCTCACTGAAGTTCCTTGGTGCTGCGCACTGCGGTGCGAGCGAAGTAATCGGCCTGCTGCCGCAAATCGTCCGAAAGTCGCTCTGAAAATTTCATTGCAAATCAATCACTTAGAACGAGCGACTTGAGAGCTTGCTCGGGGGCGGCCCGGCGCGGCGCTCAGAGCGGGGCGTGGGCGGCGCTGCGGCGCAGCAGTTGCGCGTCGTGCTGGCCCAGCGCTGGCGCCTGGCAGGTGATCGCACCGCCGTCGCCGTCGAACAACAGCGGCTGGCGCACAAATGTCTGCTTGCCATGCGGGCCGTCGACCTCGATCGCCATGCGGCGCGCCACCATCTGGGGATCGGCCAGCACCTCATCCAGCCGGCGCACCGGCCCGAACGCGATGCCCTCGGCCTCCAGCCGCTGGTACAGGGCCGCGTAGTTCCAGCGCCCGACCGCTTCGCGCAGCTGCGGCGTGATCTCTTTGGCGCGGTCGCTGCGCTCCTGCTCCGGCAGTGCGGCAAAACGCTCCAGTCCCAGCAGCCCGCACAACGTGGCCCACATGCGGTCTTCGCCGGCGATGCTGAGCGTGATCTGGCGGCCGTCGGCGGTCGCGAACAACCCGTAACCGGGGTCCTGCGGCGGCAGGATCCGGGTCGGCAGCTGGTTCAAGGGCGGAACCAGAAAGGGCGTCATCCAGCTGGCCAGCGAATCCAGCATCGACACGTCGATGGTGCTGCCCTGGCCCGTGCGGGTGCGGGCGAACAGCGCGGTGACGATACCCATGGCCGCGAACATGGCCGACGAGATGTCCGCCAATGGCAACATCGGCAACGCCAGGCCGGACTCCTGTCCGAGCGGCACATCGATCATGCCGGCGGCCGCCTGGATGCTCAGGTCGTGGCCGGCCAAGCTGGCGCCCGAGCCGCCCGAGCCGCCCGGAACGTTTTGCCCGAAGGACGAAATCGACACGAACACCAGCGACGGCCTGCGGGCACGCAAGGCCGCTGCCCCGATCTTGAGCCGGTCCATCACACCCGCGCGGAAGCCTTCGAGCACCACATCGGCGGTGTCGACCAGGCCCAGGAACTGCTCCAGCCCCGACGTGCTTTTGAGGTCCAGCGCGACCGAGCGCTTGTTGCGGTTGAACGCGGCGAACAGCCCGGCGAAGCGGCGCGACGGGTCGCCGCCGTCCGGCCGCTCGACCAGGATCACGTCGGCGCCGAGGTCGGCCAGCAGCATCGTGGCGTACGGCCCCGGATATTGCTCGGCCAGGCTGAGCACGCGCACGCCGGCGAGTGGAAGAGAAGCCATCGGGTGCCTCCTGTCGCTTTAGGATTATTTTCTACTGATGAGTATATCATAACTACCAATGTATATAGAAATAGAACCGGCTCAAACAAAAACTGCACACACGGTACCCGCGCCATGCTACAATTTTCGAAATCGCGGATACAAATTCGAGATTTCGAAAAACAGCAGATCGACATCCGCTGCGCTCCCGACCCGGGAAACGTGCACATGAAAGGTAAACCATGGGAAAACAGACTCAGGTCGGGGTGATCGGAAGCGCGGTGTTCGCGCCCCGGTACCCTGATCGCACTTCGCTCGAAGAAGCGCTGCATGCCGCGACCAGGAGTGCCCTGCGCGACGCGGGCCTCGCTATCGAGGAGATCGACGGCATTGTGGTGGCCAGCTGCGACCAGCTCGACGGCCGTGCAATTGCCATCATGGCCGCATCCGGTTCGGTCGGTGGCGTGGGCCGCGACATCCTCTCGACCCCTTCGAGCTCCGAGCATGCGTTCGTGCTGGCCGCGCTGCGCGTGCGCTCAGGCATTTACCAGACCCAGCTGGTGGTGTCGTGGAGCCCGCTGGAAACCAATACGATCGGCGAGACCCAGCGTCTTGCCAACGACCCGTACTTTCACCGCGCCTTGCCGCAGGACGACCTGTCCACACACGCGCTGCAGGCCAATGCCCTGGAGGCCAAGGTGCCCGGCCTGCGCGATGCGGCGATCACCACCACCGAGAAGAACCGGCGCCACGGCGCAATGGCCTATCCGCAATACGCCCCGGCGCCGCGAGAATCGGTCATGATCGCCGGCGGCAAGATGTTGCGCTGGCCGATCACCGAAGGCATGGTTTCGCCACCGGCGTTTGCGGCCGTGGCGCTGGTGCTCGCCAGCGGCGAATGGATCGCCGAACGCAAGAGCTGCAAGACCGCCTGGGTGCATGGCATGGGATGGGCCACCGAGACCGGTTTTCTGGGCGACCGCGACCTCTCCACCCTGCCTTCGCTGCGCGCGGCGGCCGTACAGGCCTACAAGGAGGCCGGCACCGATGCGGCGGCACCGTCGTTCGACCTGGCCGAGGTGGCCGACGCCACGCCCTACCAGGAACTGGTGGCGCTCGAAGGCCTGGGCCTGTGTGCCCGCGGGCAGTGGGTCGAAGCAGTGCGCCGGGGCGACTTCACGCACGGTGGCAGGACACCCGTCAATCTCTCGGGTGGCGCCCTCTCGTTCAACCCGGTGTTCTGCACCGGGCTGATGCGTATTTCCGAGGCCGCCAACCAGACCCGTGGCCAGGCCGGGTCGCACCAGCAACCGCAGGTACGCAGCGCGGTGGCGCACGGCGCCAGCGGTTTCGCCATGCAATACAACACGGTGGTCGTTTTCGGCCACGAACCGAGGAAGAGCGCATCATGAAGGTACCCCGCGTTGGCATCATCGGCATCGGCCAATCCGACTTCAAGGCGCGTCGACGCGACGCCAACTATCCTGAACTGGTACGCGAGGCGGTCATCCTCGCGATGGGGGACGCCAAGCTCGAGCTCGACGCGATCGAGGCGGTGGTGTATTCCCTCGCCCCCGATGCGTTGTTGGGCATAGGCAATGCCGAGCGCCTGGGAGTCGACGCCGTGGGAGCGCGCAACAAACCATTCATGCGCATCAATACTGGCGGGGCGACCGGCATTTCCGCGGTGGCGGCGGCGCATTCGCACATCCTGGCCGGCGCTTGCGACCTGGTGCTGGTTGCGGGAGCCGACAAGGTGGGCGAGTGCGGCGACTCGCAGACCATACTCAACAAGATCTGGGACCCGACCTACGAACGCGCGCTGCCGCTGGGCACCATCACCATGCTGGCGATGTCGGCCATCCGCTACATGCACAAATACGGCATGACGCAGGAAGACATGGCGCATATCGTGGTCAAGAACCGCCACCATGCGTCGCTCAATCCCCACGCCCACCTGCGCACTCCCACGACCATCGACGAGGTCATGAACTCGCGCATGATTTCCTGGCCGATCAAGCTGTTCGACGCCTGCCCGCAATCGAGCGGCGGTTGTGCCATGGTGCTGGCGTCGGAGGAGTACATCCGCAAGCACGGGCTCGATGCGGTGTGGATCACCGGTGTGGCGCACAACTCCGAGAGTTATTACATCGGCGACCGCATGGGCATCGGCAACAGCGTTGACCATGCCGACGCCCATGCCCTGGGCACAGCCTGTTCGCGCGCTTACAAGATGGCCGGCATCACCGACCCGGCCCGGCAGATCGACGTGGCCGAACTGTATGCGCCGTTCAGCAACACCGAGTTCCACTCGATCGAAGCAGCCGGGCTGGCGCCGATCGGGCTGGCGCCGCGCATGTTGCGCGAGGAAGGTTATTTCAAGCTCGGCGGCCCGACCCCGGTCAATGCCTCGGGCGGCATCTTGTGCTCCAACGCCATCGCCGTCTCGGCCATGGTGCGCGTGGCCGAGGCCGCATTGCAGGTCTGGGGCCGCGCGGGCGGCCACCAGGTCAAGGGCGCCAAACGCGCCATCGCCAGCGGCAACGGCGGCGACCACCAGTTCTTCGGCGCGATGGTCGTCGAAGC
>JANLQZ010000631.1:0-1941 GCA_031368125.1 Betaproteobacteria bacterium | reverse complement strand
GCATCGGCAAGCGGATCGAGTTTTTCGGCGTCGGCAATTCGGGCGTGGTGGCCCAGGACGCGCAGCACAAGTTCTTCCGGCTCGGCGTCAACGCCATCGCCTACAGCGACGGCCATATGCAGGTCATGAGCGCCTCGCTGCTCGGGCCGGGCGACTGCGTGGTGGTGATCTCCAACTCGGGGCGCACGCGCGACCTGATGGACGCCTGCGACATCGCGCGCAAGAACGGCGCCACCACGATCGTGATCACCGCCACCGGCTCGCCGCTGGCCAGCGCCGGCCACATCCACCTGTCGGCCGACCATCCGGAAGGATTCGACAACTACAGCCCGATGGTGTCGCGCCTGTTGCACCTGCTGATCATCGACATCCTGGCCACCTGCGTGGCATTGCGCATCGGTGGCGCCACGGTGCAGCCGCTGCTGCGGGAAATGAAAAACAACCTGCGCAGCAAGCGCTATACCTGAGCACCTCCGGCCGGGGCCTCAGATGCGCCCCTCCTGCACCGCATGGCAGGCAACCCGGATGCCGGCGAGTTCCTGCAGCACCGGCGGCTCGGCGCGGCAGCGGTCGTTGGCATGCGGGCAACGCGGGTTGAACGCGCAACCCATGGGCGGGTCCAGCGGGTTGGGCACTTCCCCCTGCACCGGGGTGCGCGCACGACCGGTATCGTGCATTTTGGGAATGGCGTCGAGCAGCATCCGGGTATAGGGATGGCGGGGGTTGGCGAACAGGCTCTGCTTGTCGGCCAGTTCGACCAGCCGGCCCAGGTACATCACCCCGACCTGGTCGCTCACGTGGCGCACCACCGCCAGGTTGTGCGAGATGAACAGGTAGGTCAGGCCCATCGTGCGCTGCAGGTCCTTCATGATGTTGAGCACCTGCGCCTGCACACTCACATCCAGCGCCGAAGTCGGCTCGTCGCAGACCAGGAACTCGGGCTGGGTCGCCAGCGCGCGCGCGATCGAAATGCGCTGGCGCTGGCCGCCCGAGAACTGGTGCGGGTACTTGACGCGGTCCTGCGCCGCGAGGCCGACCGACTGCAGCAGTTGTTCGACCCGGCTGCGCAAGGCGGCCTTGTCGGTGACCACACCGTGTTCGGTCAGAGGCTCAGCCACGATGTCCTCGACGATCCAGCGCGGGTTCAGGCTCGCATACGGGTCCTGGAAGATCATCTGGATGCGGCTGCGCAGCTTGCGGCCCTCGGCGGTCTTGAACGCCGCATGCGCGTCCTGGCCGTCGAAGGTGAAACCACCGCGCGTGGGCGCATACAAGCCCACCAGCAGGCGCGCCACGGTGCTCTTGCCGCAACCCGACTCACCCACCAGCGCCAGCGTCTGGCCGCGGGCGATATCGAAGCTCACGCCATCGACCGCCTTCAACAGCAGCCGCGGCGAACGCTCGACCACCCGGTTGAGCCAGGGCGCCGACACGTCGAAGGTCATCGCGAGGTCGCGGGCCTGCACCAGTGCTGCGGTCATGTCGCGGTCCGTTTGGGCTGAGCCAGTTGCCGCTCGGGTTGAACCGACCGCTGCTCGGGCTGTGTCTTTGCCATGGGGAGCTTGCGTGCGTGCGGTGGGCCAACGGGAGTGCCCGACTGCAAGGCTTCGGTCGCCTGCGATTGGCCGAGCCGGCCGCCACCGGCCCCGGCTGGTCCGGCATCACATAGTGTCATGCTTGCAGGTCGTCTTGTCATGGTTTGGCCAAAGCCGATGGCGCAGCATGCAGCCAGCAGGCGGCGCGGGTGGCGCCGGCGTCGAGCAGGTCCGGGCGTTCGCTGCGGCAGCGGTCCATCGTACGGGTGCAGCGCGGGTTGAAGGCGCAGCCGGCGGGAATGGCGTTGAGCCGGGGCATGGCGCCGTCGATCTGGTGCAGCCGCTCGCGGTCCTGCGTGATGTCGGGAATGGCCGCCATCAGGCCCGCGCTGTAGGGGTGCGCGGG
>JANLQZ010000592.1:0-2078 GCA_031368125.1 Betaproteobacteria bacterium | reverse complement strand
GAGCGAAAAACCGACACCGAAGGCCTTGAGCGCGTTCATCTTCGTGATGACGCCCTCGACATCGTCCACCAGCGTACTTTCGGTCAGTTCGAGCTTGAGCCGGCTCGGGTTGGCCCCGGTCTTGCGCAGGGCCGCGTCCACATTGGCGACGAAATCGGCCTGCGCGAACTGCGACGCGCTGACGTTGACGGCGACGGTCCAGTGTGCGGTTGCGGGCTGCCCGGCCCACTGCAGCAGCTGCGCGCAGGCGGTCTCGAGCACCCACTGGCCCAGCGGCAGGATCAGGCCGGTTTCCTCGGCCAGTGCGATGAACTCCGCCGGTGACACCAGGCCGCGGCTCGCGTGGTTCCAGCGCACCAGGGCTTCGGCGCCGATCGGTGCGCCGAAGCCGTTGACCTGGATCTGGTAATACAACACGAACTCGTTCATCGCCAGGCCGCGGCGCAGATCTTTTTCGAGCGCGTCGTGCCGGGCCACCACGGCCTGCATCGCGGGGTCGAAAAAACGCGCCGTGTTGCGGCCGGCGGACTTGGCCTGGTACATCGCGACATCGGCCTTCTTGAGCAGGTCGTCGATCGCGTCATGGTCGCCCAGGAACACCACGATGCCGATGCTCGGAGTGCTGTCGTATTTGTGGGCGCGCAGGCTGAAGGACTGTCCGAACACGTCGAGTATCTTGTTGGCGATGACTTCGGCCTGCGTGGCGGCATCGCGGTCCTGCGTGCTCAGCGCCTCCAGCAAAACGACGAACTCGTCGCCGCCCAGGCGCGCCACGCTGTCGCCTTCGCGCACGCAGGACTGGAGCCGCTTGGCCACCTGCTGCAGCAGCACGTCGCCGACATCGTGGCCGAGCGTATCGTTGAGCGCCTTGAAGTGGTCCAGGTCGAGGAACATCAGCGCGCCATGCTGGCCGGTGCGTGCCGAGGTCACCATCGCCTGGCGCAGGCGGTCCATCAGCAGGCGCCGGTTCGGCAGCCCGGTGAGCAGGTCGTAGAACGCCAGGCGGCGGATCTCCTCCACGTCGCGGCGGTGCTGGGTGATGTCGCGCACGATGCCGATGAAGGTGGTCTGCCCGGCGCGCGTGATGCGCGACACCAACAGGCTCATCGGGAACAGGCTGCCATCCTTGCGCAGGCCTTCGACCTCGCGCGGCATGCCGATGATGCGCGAATCGCCGCTGCCGATGTGCTGGCGCAGGTAACCGTCGTGCTGGCTGCGATGGGGCTCGGGCATCAGCATCGACACGTTGCGCCCGTGCACCTCGTCGGGCGCATAACCGAAGACCGTGCTGGCGGCCTTGTTGAAGGATTCCACCAGCCCCTGCGCCGTGATGGTGATGACGCAGTCGGCCATGTTGTCCAGGATGGTCTGGGTGTGCAGCGCCGATTCGCGCAGCGCCTGCGCACTGGCAAGGATGCGCTGCTGCGCCAGCTTGCGCTCGGTGATGTCGCGCATCGCCACCTGGACCGCCGGCTGGCCGTCGTATTCGAT
The DNA here is from genome assembly GCA_031368125.1 of Betaproteobacteria bacterium. Classification (GTDB taxonomy): domain Bacteria; phylum Pseudomonadota; class Gammaproteobacteria; order Burkholderiales; family Burkholderiaceae_C; genus CAISIP01. The sequence continues at coordinate 587 of JANLQZ010000592.1, read as the reverse complement.
CCGGGTGCCCTGGACTTCGAGCTCGATCGGGCTGCCGTCGAGGCGGAGAAATTTTTCCTCCAGCATCGGCGCCACCACCCCGCTGGCGGTGCGCGCCAGCACGATCTGGCGGAAGTCCGGGTGCACGAAATCGAGGATCGGTGTGCCCACCAGCTCGTGCGCCGAACTGGCGCCGAACATCCTGACCGCGGCCGGATTGACGTAGACCAGCTTGCCCAGCTGGTGCACCGCGATCGCTTCGGGTGTCCACTCGATCAGGGTGCGAAAGCGCTGTTCGCTCGCGTGCAACGCCGCCTGTGCCTGCCGCCGTTCGGTGACGTCGTGCAAGGCGCCGCGCAACTTGGCCACGCGGCCCTCCTGCAGCACTGCCGAGCCCTGCACCCGGACCCAGATCGCCCGCCCGCTGGCCGTGACCATGGGCAGTTCCAGGTCCCAGGGCGTGCCGTTGTCGATGCAGGCCTGCACCGCGGCCCGGATGGTGGGGCGGGCTTGTGGGGCATAAAAGTCGATCGCCTGGTCCAGCGTCGGCGCCGCTGGCGGGTCGACCTCGTGGATGCGGAAGGTCTGCTTCGACCAGAACGGTTGCA
>JANLQZ010000584.1:0-8770 GCA_031368125.1 Betaproteobacteria bacterium | reverse complement strand
ACGCTCTTCGATGTAGCGCCACGTGTTCGCGCCGTCAAACAATCGAATCCGGACCGGCCCCATATCTTGCGGGTCGAAGTTCCTGATGTTGACCGCCATCTGCTTGCCATGCTCAGGGGTCAGCGGTTCCCAGTGCGTGACGCAACCGCAGTTCCGGCAGCGGACCGTGCGCAGGGTCTTGTCGCCCCAGACGTATTCAGCCGTGTGCTCCGGGTGGCCGTGCACCCGAACCTGATCAATTTCGTAGTAGGCCCAGAGCGCGCCCAGGCGCCGGCACAACGAACAGTTGCAGTTCGTCGCCGACTGTGGACGGCTCGGAATTTCGATGCGTACGCAGCCGCAGTGGCAGGTGGCTGACAACATGGAAACGGTCCAGACGGGGTTGCCGCGTGCGATGTCGGAATCTGGCCGCCGCGGCGCCTGAAGCTAGTGCCCGACCGGCCTGTGCCGCCGGCCGCGGGTCGTCGATGGTGCGCTGGCCCTGGAGCACAGCCAGCCGTCGGTGGGCCCACCGCGTGAGGGCTTGGGCGCCACGGCGCTCACCTGGCGCGCATCCGGTTGTTCCTGGCGTTGTGCTCCAGTTCGCACAAGCCGAGTTCCTCCATCAGGGGCGGAATATAGACGCCGAAGCGCCCGCGCAAGCCCTTCTTCAGGCCGTACCAGCCGCCGACAGGGTTGCTCACCGCACGGCCCCAGCCTTCCACCGTGCCGTCCTTCGCCGGCTTCTGCTCGTCGGCGCCGCCCAGCTCCACCCAATCTCCAGCCTTCTTCAGCATCGCGTGCAGATCGTCGACACAGCGCGCGTCGTACTGCAGCACGGTGCTGCCCACGGTGCAGACAAGGATCTTCACCCCGTCTTTCTCGTCGATGTGCATCGTGTACGCGGACGCTCCGGGCGGCGTCTTGAGCTTCCACGGGTTGTCCTTGGTTCGATTCAACAGGGCGGCCATGGTGTTCCTTTCGGAGAAAAGGGGACTGGAAGTGCGGCGCGTGGCTCCGGTGCACTGGCGCACAGGCCGGTCAACCAACGTCGCCACGCAGACGGGTGTGTGAAACCCGAGGTGCGCCGCGGCCACATTGTGCAACGGCGCAAGCCAGCCCGTGCCATCGCGCCGGCCATGCCCGCGCCGGGTCATCACATACTGGCTGCATCGCCCGGCGTCCGGCACCGGCGGCCCAGGCAGCCTGCCGCACCGGGTCCACGTGCCGGGCGGCTCAGCCGCCAGCGCGCGCCACGGCATAGACGTGCCCCACACAGGCATCGCCGCGAAACACGACAGGCTTGGTTTCGACCCTGCGCATGCCCAAGCGCTGGAGCAGGCGAACCGACGCCAGGTGGCGCGCATCCGTGATGCCGAGCACGCGCTCGGCGGCGGTGCGTTCGAAGGCGAGCGTGATCGCCGCACCCACCGCGGCGCCAGCCAGGCCGCGCCGCTGCGATTGGCTGCGCAACGTAACGCCAACCTCGACCTGGCGCATATCCTGTGACAGGAACAGCCCGATATCGCCGATGAGGCGCGGATCGGAACACTCGGCAATGCCGACTTGCGACCAGGCACCGGCCACGAACAGCGGTGATCGGCCCATTGCGGACAGAAAGTCCGTGGCCTCGGCCGGGCTCATGGGAGACCAGCCCTGGTACCGCCCGAGTTCCGGATCCAGGCGGTAGGCCTGAAACGCCGCCAGGTCCCCAACGCCAAGGCGTCTGAGCACGACACCATCCGCAACCCGCGGCAGTGGATCGGCGACGGGCGTGTTCATCGATGCATGCCGTCAGGGCCGGGCGGGCGGTCAGGCACCGCACCGGCGGGGGCGCACCGGAGCTTGCACCTCACCGCACTACCCCGGGATGTCGGGCTCGACGAGGTGCGCCAGCTGTTCGAGCGAGTCCTGCCAGCCGAGGTAACACATTTCCAGCGGAACGCCGGCCGGCACCCCTTCCTGCACCGCGGTGATTTCGGTGCCGCACGACACTTGCTTCAAGGTCACGGTTGTCTGCATTGCCCCGGCCAGGTTCGGGTCGTCGAAGCTGTCCGTATAACGAATGCGTTCGCCCGGCACCAGTTCGAGGTACACGCCGCCAAAGGAGTGGCCACTGCCGGTCGCGAAGTTCGTGAACGACATCCTGTGGCTGCCACCGACCTTCGCGTCCATGTGGTGCACGGTGCAGGTGAAGCCGTGGGGCGGCAGCCACTTTGCGATGGCCTGGGGGTCCAGAAAGGCGCGGTAGACGCGTTCCGGCGCCGCACGCAGCACGCGGTGCAGCCGGATGGTGCCAGTAGACATGGTCAGATCCTTTCTGGTTCGCCGTTCGGTGGTAGTGGCCAGGCCGCGTGTTCAGGCCCGCATCGGCCTCAAATGCACCGCTGTATCAGTGTACTGCTGAAAGGAGCGTGCCTTGCCGTCCTGAAGCTTCCAGGCATGCGCGAACGGCGCCTTGAAGCTTTTCCCGGTGGCCTTGCAGGTGGCGCTGTACTCGCCGAGCACGGCGACCGTAACCCATGCGGCACAAACTCGTGGGGAACGGCGGAAAAGCCATCCCACTCGGTCCCCAGCTTCATGAAGACGTTTTGAACCACTGCATTGGGGCCGATCGAAACGCCCCCATATGGACCTCCTTCCGCCTCGGTCCAAAGGATGTCGGGAGAGAATGCCGCGAGCACTCCAGGGATATCGCCCTTGGCGAACGCCGCGACTAAGGGTGTTCCCGTCCCGTCCAAGGTCCACCGATGCCGCGGCAACACCTAGCCGGCCGGCTCCGGGAGGTGGTGCCAGCGACCGGAGTCGGCGCAATGGACGACTCGGCCTACCGCGAACCGATTCGCATAGTTTGGTGGAATCGGCGGGTCTGCATCTGGCCAAAGCACGGTGGCCGGATTCAGCCGATTGGAGTCCACCGGCCCGCGCGGTGGGGCGAAGCCCGACGGCGCGGGTGCCACGCAGTGACCGGTCGGGCGGCACGGTTCCCTGGACCGCCCATGCTCTTGCGGTCATGGCAATCGAGCCGTCGGCGGTCGCAACCAGGCGCGCCTTCAAGGCCTCCCGAATCCGCTCTCGCGGCTCGACGGGCAGCGCAGCAAGGTATGTGGGTGCAGCACCCTGTTGACCCAGAAACGGCCTCCAGTAATCCTCGAAATCGCAAACAGCCGCGGGGAGTTCGATCGCGCATACCGACACCGAGATCAGGCCGGCGCGCCGGAACAACTGCTCCAGCGGTTCCGGCCGACAGAGCGGGAAGCGCCGTTCGGCTCCCAGCACTTGCTCGGCTACTCGGGGTGTCCGAGACGACCGGAATGAGAACGACATCCGGGCAGACCGCGGCGAGCCCGCTGATCCAAACGAAGTGCGCGTCCGGCCAGGCGCTGCCGTGGCGGGCGAATTCAGGCGGATTGCCCTCGTAGTACCTCATGTACGCTGGCAACGCGTGGCATTGCGGGAAGAACTTGCCAGGCAAGGCTGAACCGAACACCCCATAGGTTTCTTCACGGGTATGTGGAGCAACGCGCCGCGATGATCAACCGTATCCGCGGCCTGTTGTCCGAACTCGGAATCGTGCTGCCACTCAAAGCTGGCCGCATGCGCCAATTCGTGACAAGGGGAACGCGCCGCAGTTTCACGAGTTCAAAGCCTTCCAGGCCGACGCGCCATCGACGGTACTCAACGAAGCCGGCCTGCGCATAGAGCGTGAGAGCGGGTTCGTTCCTCGCGCCCGTTTGCACCGTGAGGACGTCTGCAGGGTGCAACCGCAGAACCTCGGCGAGGAGTTGCTTTGCGATGCCCCGTCGCCGGTACGGCGCCGCGACCACGAGGGATGAAATGGTCTGCCCGCGGGACTCGTGCTCAGGCTGGACACTGATGGAACCTATTAGCTGCTCGCCGCCGTACGCGCCGAGGAACACTTCGGGTGAGGTGCGAATATCGTCGACGGTGCGGCTCAGTGGCGGGAAGTTCGCCGTTCCGAGAAGCTCGGCCTCCTGCGTGTAGGCGTCAATCTGCACCGAGTGGATCTCGCGCGCGACCGAGGGTGTGGTGTGATCAACGCGGCAAACGCGAACAGCGTTGTCCATGCGGCCTCAGCGTCGAAACTCAGAGGACGCCGCAGGCGGTCCGATGGAATGACCAGTTCGACATGCGCGCCTACAGAGAGAACACTGCGGCTTGAACGACATGTTGGACGCACTCGTTGAAGGCCTGCGGCTTCGCTACCTTGCTAGACATATGGCGTGCCGTCCTTGCGAACGAAGCGACCGTCCGAGTTCGCGCTCTTCATGTCGACGTCTGAGCATGTTGTCAGGTCATCGGGATGGCGAGAGCCCACTTCGAGGTAGACGGCTGTCCCCGACGATTCGTTGATCAGGTGGTGCCCGTTGCCCGTGCCCTTGGGAAACGCGGCGCACTCGCCTGCGCGTAGAAGGGCTCTTCCCTGGTCGTCCACAAGGATCAGCTCGCCTTCAATAACGAAGACGAATTCGTCTTCGTGACTGTGCCAGTGACGTTGGCTCGACCATGCGCCAGGAGGCAGTGTCATCAGGTTGACGCCAATCAGGTGCGCCACATTGGCATCGTTGTGGTACCCCACGTCGGCCGTGACCAGGGTGTGTGTTTCGCAGTACGCCGCCGTCTGTTCGATCATCGGCAGCAGCATCGACTGCTCCGAGCCCGGGCCGACGATGTCCGCGGCCACGATGATCTGGCGAGCGCTGTCCGCGGCCGCCTGTGCCGCATACCCCTGGATGACGCCCTTGCTGGTGGCCATCTTGGCGCTGTCGGGGTCGGTCAAGTTGGTCTTGAGTTCTTGTCCCTTGCGGTTGAGCCGGGGTGGGTTCGCAGCCACGAACTGACGCGTGCGCTGCGCCTCTTTGCGCAGGGCGTCGATGCGGGCCTGGCGTTTGGCGTGTTCCGGTGCTTCTTGCGTGCTCAGGTCCTGGCTTTGGCGCAAACCCACAATCTTGTCGGCAGCCTTGCCCAGCCGGCGGGCGTGGTGGCGCAGCTCATCATGGGTACCGCTGCGCTCCTTGCTGTCGTTGGAGGGCAGCTTGACGCCGTCGATGGCGAACATCTCGCGCCCGATCAGGCCCCGCGCGTCGCAGTCATCGGTAGCAGCAGGCTGTGGCGTTCCTGGGGTTTGTAGCAGGCCACGAGTTTGCAGCTTCGTTGCGGTGCAGATGCAGCGTTTTTGGCATCACCGGCGTCGACCAGAAAGGCCGGCTGGGAGAGGTTTTTTTACAGCCTCAACGCCGAAGCTAAACGGCGGCTCGCTTGCGGGTCGACCGCTTTGAGCGACCAGTTATACGCGCCGTTTGCTCCGTAAGTGCCAGAAGTCCTAGAAGCGCCTCATTCACCGCCTCACCTGTGGGAAATAATTTCGCAACCTTGTCGTCTAGCAGAACAAGGTTAGTTCCCTTCGATACCCGTTCGAAGTATTTGCCACGAACGCCCTTACCCAAATCTTCGCGCCGATACTCGGCCCGCATTTCGTCTTTAGCTTTGCTCATATATACCTCGCTCATGTCGGGTTGCCCGACGGGCGCTGATGATTCTGATAACGCGGCCTCGCTCGGCGTGCACCACTGCAAGCAGGCGCCCCGACTGCGAGAAACCGAAAGTCAGCAGCCGTTGCTCGCCAACAGAATGATCGGGGTCATTAAAAGTGTACGCCAAAGGGTCAGAAAACACAGATGCGGCCTCTTCAAAGGGCACAACATGCTTGCGCACGTTTGCTGCCGCCTTGACCTCGTCCCATTCAAATCGCTGTGTCACAGGCAATCCGATGTAAGCGAACGCCGCCGCTAAACGACGGCCCGCTTTCGAGTCGTCCGATTTGAGCGGCCTGTTATGCCTGTGGCAGCAGTGGCAACCGTTAGCAAGCTTCGCAGCGCGTCGTTGACGGCCTCGCCGTTGGGAAAGACTCGAGTTAGGCTAGGGTCAATCACGACAACATTTGTGGACCTGGCATAGCGCGCGGCATACTTGCCGCGAACAAGTGGTCCGAGGTCTTCGCGACGATACTCGGCACGCATTTCTTCATCTTCAGTTTTAGTCTTCTTCATAAATTTTTTTCTCCTTTCGGGTTGCTGTCCGAGCGGCAATGATGCGAACGACGCTCCCGCGGTCAGTATGGCAGACAACCAGAACTCGGCCATGATTTGAAAGACCGAGCGTCACAAAGCGCGTCTCTCCAACGGAATGCTCGAAATCACGACCACTTACCGAGAGCGCATCTCCGAACACGGTGGTGGCTTCGTCAAAGCCAACCCCATGCTTAAGCAAACTGGCTGCTGCTTTCGCCGCGTCCCATTCAAATCGCATAGCCAGGACTCAAGGCATAACGGCGAAATTCACCGGCGCATCGCGGCCGATGGATTGACCAGTTAACCGACGCCCTCACGACGCCACGCAATCACGCAAGGCCTCCTGCGCCAACGCATTGATGCTTTTGCCTTGCGCTTGAGCCGCGATCGCGAGCTTTTCGTGCAAGTCCGGAGAAATGCGCAAGTTAAATTTTCCTGAAAAATGCCGCCTAGGTTCAATGCCTTTCTCCTTGCAAACTTCAAGAAAGATTTGGAGCGACCGCTTGAATTCGGCTCGGAGCTCCTTTGGATTTTTTCCGTAGAAGTCAGCCCCACCACTGAGGCCGAGAATCTCCCCCCGAAACAAATCAAGATCAGGGTCAAACTCGATCACCGCGTGAAAATTGTCAACAGTCATTACGTTCATGGTCCAACTCCGTGTTGCTCCAGCCATTTGCGAATGCCTGCCACGGCACCCTTGTCGGTATTTGGCGATGGATGTGGTCGGTGAAATACCCGCACCTCATCAAACAAGAATACGGAAACCCGGCTACCAGCCCTCTCTTCGACCTCAGCGCTAAGCTCGACAAACAACGCCTCAATATCGCGCCACTGAATGTTCGCGCTCGTTGGTCGGGAAAAAATCAGATCAATCGTTCTTTGGCGCCGTCGCTTCATGAGCGGATAGTACCACTTTCAAGTACTGCATCCAACGATCGCCGGGTATGACTTGGTAGCTAGTTAACGAGGCTGTAAGAAACCCCGATTTGCGCACATCGATTGTCCCGTTGAACGCATTTGGAAATCAAAGTCATCATGGTCGGTCCCGCTGCGGTTGTTGAGTGCTTGACACCCGCATTGTGCCCAAGGGGCGCGGTTTTGGGGTGTTCCTTCACCCCAAATCTGTCTCACTGCCTCCACCCGCTGTTGACCAGCTTCTCGATGTTGTGCGCCATGCAATAAAGGTGCCACTGCGCGTTGACTTTCTCGCGCCCGCGCAGGCTCAGCCGCGTCAGCGGCTTGTTGTGCCCGATGTTGCCAAACACCGGCTCCACCGTGCCGATGCGCTGGCTTTACAGCTGTCTGCCCTTGGCTGAATCGATCGCACAGCGCATGCGCGCGCTGGGGTCCTGTGGGTCTTTGGTCCTGGGCTCGAATCGGGTCACCTGCTTGCCTCGTTGGCCGGCGCTTTTGCTCTTCAGACACTGACCGCAGCTGTGGTACCCCGCGTCGGTCGTGATCAGGGTGTGTGCTTCGCGGTACGCCGCCGTCTTCTCGATCATGGGCATCTATGCAGCCACCACTGAGCGAACGCCCCAAACTGCAGTGCCCGAGCTGCGGCGCGGCGATGGTGATCGTGCGTCGGCGCATCGCACCCCAGGCATCCAAGGGTGGCGCGGCAGGGCCGCCCGGTGCCGCACGCGTGGGACACATCGAGGGACACATGAACTGAGCAGACAACGCGCGCATCGCCACTGGCCACCAACATGCCCAAGGGGTTGGTGGCGGTGCTCGGCCAAAAAACTGCTGCTTGCATCAAGCCACCCTCGCAATTGGGGTGGAGGGCTCACTTTGGTCACTGCCGAGTAAGAACCAGGTGAGTGGCAAGTGGAGTGCTTTGGTGCTTGGTGCAGGCGTAGCCCAAAGCAGGAAGTGTTTGTTCCTTCGAAGAGTCTTTCACCAGAGCCAAGTAGAACCGGCGCAATAGCGATGTGAATCTCGTCGATCAGGCGTTGGCGAAGATATTGTTGAATGACATTGACGCCGCCACCAACGCGAACATCCTTGCCTTCGGCCGCTTCGCGCGCTTGCGCTAGGGCGGCGGCAATGCCTTCAGTAACGAAGTGGAAGGCTGTTCCTCCTTCCATGACCAGCGGCGCACGCGCGTAGTTGGTCAGCACGAACACTGGGACGTGATAGACAGGATTCTCGCCCCACCAACCCCGCCAGCTCTCATCTGGCCAGGGTCCGCGAACCGGCCCGAACATGTTCCTGCCGAGAATCCAAGCCCCAATATTCTGAAAGCCTCGAGCGGCAAAGTCATCATCAACGCCCGTTTCTCCGCCATCGTTACCGAACAAGTTCTTCTGAAACGTTCGGGTGGGCAAGGCCCAGCCATGAAGGGAAGTGCCGCCCACGCCGAGTGGGTTGTTGACGTCTTGGTATGGGCCAGCGCCGAAACCGTCGAGCGATATGGTGAAACTCTCTACGCGAAGCTTGGACATGGTGTTTCTCGGAGGTGAGAGTGGCGACGAAGGTCGGCCTGTGACGCCGAACGCCGAAGCTAAACGGCGGCACGCTTGCGGACCGTCCGTTTTGAGCGACCTGTTATGCGGGCAGTCTCATCTGCCAAAGCGAGCAAGCCGCGAAGCGCCTGATTGACCGCCTCGGACGTGGGAAACGCCTTGGCTAACTTAGGATCGATAAGCGCGACCGACGTGCCCTTGGCGACTTCTTTGAAGAACTTGCCCCGTTCCAAT
>JANLQZ010000420.1:0-5378 GCA_031368125.1 Betaproteobacteria bacterium | reverse complement strand
CCCGGTCTCGAAGTACCTGCAGGGTTACCCGAGCGAGGTGCAGCACCAGGTGGCGCAGCTGCTGCAGGCGGGTGCGCTGGGCCCGCGGCTGCGCAGCAAGTACGGCCCCGCCAGCCACGGCATCCGCACCGACCGCGCGCTCTATGACTATGTGCTGGCGCTGAAAAATGCCTTCATGCGGGGCGCCGAGCCACTGAGCAAGGTGGGCTACGACAGCAAGCTGCAGGTGATCGGCCACGCGCTGGGCACCCACACCACGATCTCGCGCGTGCAGGGCAGCAAGCTCAAGGCCAAGCGCGAAATCCGCGTTGCCGCGCTGTTCAAGGACGCGCCCGAGCCGTTCCTGAAAATGATCGCGGTGCACGAACTGGCGCACCTCAAAGAGAAGGCCCACGACAAGGCGTTCTACCAGTTGTGCAGCTACATGGAGCCCGACTACCACCAACTGGAGTTCGACCTGCGGCTGTACCTGACGCACCTGGACGCGACGGGCCCGCTGCATCCTGCGGATTGAAGCGTCTGACTTTCAGGTGCAAACATGCGTAATGGTGGGCGATGCGTCGGCGCACACCGTGGCAACTCCGGACCGGGCACGCTGGCGCGCCATCAGGCAATCGCGCAATATGCGCCACGACTCACCCACCTCGAACACAAAAACCCGGCCACTCCCAGACCGATCTTGATAAACGGGCGAATCTGGCGGTTTTGGTCCGCCCTCTGCAACTTCGAGCAGTCGCTCGATTTGTTCGACCGTCATCAAGTTGCAGGAGCAGGCTGGCAAACCGAATGCCAAGCTCAACTCCGGCGAAGCCCGCAAGCGCGCCGACCTGCTGCAGGGACGACTGCAAAAGCGGTTGGAAGAACTCAAGGCAGAGGCGCAGATTTCTCCGTTGCCACCAGTGGTGCTGGGCGGCATGCTGGTCGTACCGATTGGCCTAGTCAATGCCATCTCTCCGACTACAGAGATAAACGGTGGCTCGACCGCAAGCCCAACCGACACCCAGATCAGCGCCGCCCGTGACCGCGGCATTGTTATGGACATCGAGCGCGGCCTGGGCTTCGACCCCACCGACCGCGAGTTGGAAAAGCTGGGCTACGACATTGAGAGCCGTGTCCCCGGCACCGGCAAGTTGCGCTTTATCGAGGTAAACGGCCGTGTGTCCGGCGCGCCGACCATCACCGTCACGCGCAATGAAATCCTGTACTCGCTCAACAAGCCGGACGACTTCATCCTGGCCATCGTCGAATTTACCAGCGCCGACACGCACCGTGCCCACTACCTGCGCGCGCCATTCCAGCGCAAGCCGGACTTCGGCGTGACCAGCGTGAATTACGACTTCGCGGAGCTGCTTGCGCGGGCGACAGGCCCGGCATGAGCCCGTGTTGGCACAAACGGCACCCCGCTCAAGGCAAAGTTTCCGTGAAATAGATGTTCATTTGGGCGGAAAAACTGCAATAATTTTGACTTAATTCCAATTTCACTGAATCTACCGCCATGCTCATTGAGTTCAGTGTCACGAATTTTCGATCCGTCCACGCGCGCCAGACCTTGAGTCTTGTTGCGAGCGCGGACGTTGCGCACCTGGATCAAAACGTCGCTCCCGAAGGCGATTTGCGCTTGCTCAAGTCAGCCGTTATCTATGGCCCGAACGCGGCTGGCAAAAGCAACATCTTGCGCGCCGTACAGATGCTGATCTTGTTGGTCCAGAACTCCGCGACGGCGTTTACAGAAAGTCAGCCCATACCTGTCACGCCGTTCATGTTTTCGAGGGCCGCGTCCGGGCAACCGTGCGAGTTTGAAATCAACTTTCTTGCGGACGATGGTGTGCGCTACCAATACGGTTGTGTCGCAAGCGCCAGCCGCGTGCACAAGGAATGGCTGGTGGCATACCCTCATGGCCGTGCACAGCGCTGGTTCGAGCGTGAGTACAACACGGCGACAGAGACGCAACGGTGGTGGTTTGGACCCAACTTCAATGCAGAACGCGCGGAGCGCAAAGTCTGGCAAGAATTCACGCGAGACAACGCCTTATTTCTGTCGACGGCCATCCAGCTCAACAATGCCCAACTCCGGCCTGTGTTTACCTGGCTCACCCAGAAGTTGATCGTTCTGGTGCCTGGCGTAGAAATGAATCCCTTCCTGAGCCTGGGCCTGCTTCGAGAAGAAGAGGGGCAGGAAAAGGTGATGCGGTTCATGCGCGCCGCCGACGTCGGAATCGACCGACTGGAATTGCGCGAAGAAGACATCCCGCAGGGGTCGCCGGCCCAACTGCCGGTTGGCGCGGTGAGAATGCATTTCGAATTCAAGCTGCCCCCCGGTGGTACGGCGTCCTCTCAAAAGCAAATGCGGGTTCTTGCGTGGCACAAACGCACCGATTCCGCCGAAGAAGTGCCGCTCGACATGGGCGACGAATCGGACGGAACCCAGAAACTTTTCGAATTCACCGGGGGTTGGATGCGCGCGTTGGAGTCCGGCGCCACACTATTCGTCGATGAACTGGACCGCAGCCTGCATCCTCACATGACGCGATTTCTGGTTGGGCTTTTCCACAGCCGGAATAACGAAAAGAATGCGCAACTGGTTTTCACCACCCACGACACCACCTTGCTGGATACCGAGCTTATTCGCCGGGACCAAATCTGGTTTGTGGAAAAGGACCAGCAACGGTCTTCGCGCCTCTACCCCTTGCTCGAATATTCGCCGCGCAAGGACGAAGCCCTGGAACGGGGCTACCTCAAAGGCCGCTACGGTGCCATTCCTTTCATCGGCGACCTGGGAGCCTGACGCATGGCGCGTCGCATCCCAATTTCCCAGCCGCGCGGCAGCCGATCGTTCAGGCGCAATGCAGGGCAGAAACTACCCAGATCCATCACGCTTATCGTGTGCGAAGGCGAAACCGAGCAAGCGTATTTCGAGGCAGCACGGATTCGTTATGGGCTGACCAGGGCTGAGGTAATCGTTGCACCCAACACCGTTGGCTCCGCGCCCAAAAGCGTTGTTCAATGTGCCGAGAAAAAGTGCGGCGAACGGGGCGGCTACGACCGGGTGTTTTGTGTTTTCGACCGCGATGGTCATGAAAGCTTCGGCTGGGCGCGTAACCGGATTGCAATGCTGGCAAACCGCAAGCGCAAGGCTTTGCCAATTCGCGAAGCGATCTCGGTCCCCTGCTTCGAGTTGTGGGTACTGCTCCATCATGAGAAAACCGACAAGCCTTTTACCCGCTGTGCCGAAGTTGTCGAGCGCGTGCGGGTCCGCGTGCCTGGCTACGAAAAGGCCAACGCCACCATCGCCCGACAACTTATGGCGCACCTGGGAACCGCAGTTGAAAATTCCCTATGGCTCGAACAACGGGCGGGGAACAACAACTTCAACCCCTACACTTCCGTGCACCACGTGATCGGGCACTTCGTGCAAGTCGCCGCCGCTAAAGACCAGGAGGACATGCACGCCGTTGAGAGCACATTCAGCGAATGGGCAGGCACCGCCGATGAGGATGCCTACCGTGAGCTTTGACTGTTATTCGGTTCCGCGCTTGTCGCTTCGGTTTGCCGGCCACGGCGCCAACACAGTCGGAAATTTTCCATGCTGACGAAGTTAACGATTCGCAACTTCAAGCTGTTCGATGAAGTCCAGATCGAGCTGGGGGACCGCGTCGTGTTCGTGGGGCCGAACAATGCGGGCAAGACATCGGCGCTTCAGGCGCTGGCTCTTTGGGACATCGGGGTCAAGCGCTGGATCGAGAAACGCGGTGCCGGCAAGGTGCCCGAAAAGCGGCCAGGCGTGACGATCAATCGGCGCGAATTGATCACCGTGCCGGTGCCGGCGGCCAAGCTGCTGTGGCGCAACTTGCACACGCAGGAATCCGCAGGCGGCAATGGCACGCAGAAGGTCTTCATCGACGTTATCGTTGAAGGCGTCTCGGGCGGCAAACTCTGGACCTGCGGCCTGGAGTTCTACTACGCCAACGAAGAATCGCTGTATTGCCGTTCGTTGCGCCTGCCAGATGGCCGCCGAATGGAAGTGCCCCAAGAGGCGGCGCAACAGCCCATCGCCTACCTGCCGCCCATGTCGGGCCTTGCCGCCAACGAAACCCGGCTCGACCACGGCGCCATCAATGTGCGGCTCGGCGAGGGCAGAACGGCGGAGGTACTGCGCAATCTCTGCTACCAGGTGCTTCAAAGTGAAGGTGGGTCTGAAAAATGGGCCAGACTGACTGCGCGGATGGAATCGCTTTTCGGGACCAAGCTTGATCCTCCCGATTACATCAAGGGGCGTGGCGAGATCGTCATGGCTTTCCGCACCAGGGAGAACATCCGGCTCGACATTTCGTCCAGCGGACGCGGGCAGCAGCAAACCCTGCTGCTTCTTGCGCATATGACGGCCAACCCCGGCGCGGCCCTGCTGCTGGACGAGCCCGACGCGCATCTGGAGATCTTGCGCCAGCGGCAGATCTACCAGGTCTTGACCGACACCGCAGCGCAGACCGGCAGCCAGATCATCGCGGCCAGCCACTCGGAGGTTATCCTCAACGAAGCCGCCGACAGGGACGTGGTGATCGCGTTCGTCGGGCGTCCGCACCGGATGGACGACCGCGGAAGCCAGGTCTTGAAGGCTCTCAAAGAGATCGGCTTCGAGCACTATTACCAGGCGGAGGAAGTCGGGTGGGTGCTGTATCTGGAGGGATCTACCGATCTGGCCATCCTGCGCGCGTTCGCCGAGCGCCTCAACCACCCGGCGCTGGCCATTCTGGAGCGGCCCTTCGTGCATTACGTCGCCAACCAGCCGCGCAAAGCGCAGGAACACTTTTATGGTCTGCGTGAGGCCAAGAACGACCTGGTTGGTTTGGCCCTTTACGACCGGTTGGAGACGCAACCCCCTGGCGATGTGCAGCTTCGGCACCTTATGTGGGACCAGCGCGAAATCGAGAATTACCTTTGCCAGCGCGAAACCCTGCTCACCTATGCACAAGCGCGTGGCCGAGAGCAGCACGGAGAATTGTTCGACGCTTCATGGCGAGTCGCCATGGAAGAGGCGATCGCGGAAATCGAGGCGGCACTGGTGGCACTGAGCAAGCCTTCTCCGTGGGGACCGGACATCAAAGCCAGCGATGATTTTCTTGACCCCTTGTTCAAGAAGTTCTACGAGAAACTCGGCCTGCCCAATCTCATGCGCAAGACCGACTACCACACGCTTGCTCCTCATGTGGCCGAGGCGGCCATCGGCGCCGAGGTGCGCACAAGGCTGGACCTGATTTTGCAGACCGCGCAGCAAGCCAGACCACGCGTCGATTGACCCGGATGCTGAAGAAAAAACTGATCGAAGTCGCCCTGCCGCTGGAGGCCATCAACATTGCCAGCGCGCGCGAAAAGTCGATCCG